>JAWOHI010000361.1:0-2581 GCA_046485255.1 Bacteroidales bacterium | reverse complement strand
CAGCCAGCTCCCGCTCCTTGTCGATGTTGATCTTGTAAATGTAAACCTTGCCGGAATATTCGCTTGCCAGCTCCTCGAGGGCCGGGGCTACCTTTTTGCACGGCGCGCACCAATCAGCATAGAAGTCAATGATGGCGGGCTTGTCTCCTTTGTAAATCCATTCGGTCTGGTTCTTTTCATAATCCATCACCCGCTTGAGAAACTCGCTCTTGGTCAGGTTGATGATCTGGGTGTTGGACGCAGGTTTGGTCGGTTGTCCGGCCATCGCGACGGCTGTCAACAGGATGGCAGCAAAAAGGGTCAGTGATCTTTTCATATTTGTCGTTTATCTGATTTCTAATAAAGTGTTCAATTTGGCCTGGTCGAAACCAATGACCCAGTTACCGTCGATTTCCGTCTGAGGCACCCCCTGGTGGCCCGATCGGCCGACCAGTTGCCTGGCAGCTTCCGGATCACGGGATATATCAACATCCGAGAACGGGATTTTGTTTTTGCGAAGATAGTTTTTTAGCGTGGTACACCAGCTGCAGGTCGGGGTGGAGTAAACCGTCACGCGTCGTGCTGTTTTTCCCTCCTTCTCCAGTTGGGCCCTGAATGCGGCCTCCTCAAAGAAAGCCTTCAGCACCGGCTTCTGCTGGCAACCCTTGATCACGTTCCTCAGCTCGCCTGAATCGAACTCCAACAGGGTGGGGACCGTCTGGATCCCGTACTCGGGGTGAATGTCCCGCACCTGGTTCACGTCGGCCGACAGAATCAGCAAGCCCTCTGCCAGCTCACGGCTCTCCTCCAGATTTTGAAGGGCACAATCACTCTGCTCGGATCCAAGCCTGAACAGCAACAAAAAGGCCTTCTTGCTGGCCTTGGTCAGCAACTTGAGCTCAGTAAGCGAGGTAACCGGTTTGATATCCATAAAACAAATATATAGATATGTAGATATAAACACAAATCGTGCCAGTATTGTTCAGCGACCCGATCTGCAACCTTGTCAGTTCACCTCGACCAAGAGCTTGACGACAGGATCGGGAATAAGGTTCAATGGCTTGGTATCCAAAGGGATAACAATAGTCTGATTGCACGATTGAATGTAGTATGGACCTGTTATAACCAAGCCCTCCTCCATCTGGAGCCCCAGTTCGAGCGGGAATTCGAAGAGGGTTTCCTGAGATTGGCGAACCTCAACCGCCAGCTCCCTCTGTCCGGCTTGATAGTTCCAGCTCAGTTGAATGACAGGATGGCCGGCAACATACAGCCACTGGTGGAAAAAGGTGGCCAGGTCTTTGCCGGTCACCTCCTCCATCACCGCCTTGAAATCTCCGGTCAGGACATTTTTGTCACGATAGGACGCATAAAACTGTCTGATACCGGCCCAGAAAAGCTCCGCGCCAACCTCCTGCCGCAACATATGCAGCACCCAGGCCCCTTTTTGATACGAATTGGTATTGAGGAGGCTCATCAGGTTCATTTCGGTGGTATCAATCACCGGTTTTCCGGTACGCTTAAAATAGTTGATCACGGAGGTTCTGGTATTGCTCATCGTAGATTGGAGCGACCGCCCGGGGATGAAGGAGTCGGCATAGCAGGCTTCAAGGTAGGTGGCGAAGCCCTCGCTGAGCCAGATGTGATGCCAGTCGCCCTCCGTGACTGCATCCCCAAACCACTGGTGCGCGATCTCGTGGGCCAGCAGGCTATGAAGGCGGTTGCGGCCGGACACGGAGTTTTCGTGGTAGAAAATGCAACCTGAGTTTTCCATCCCCCCGAACATCGTTCTGGATTGCACGTTGGCCAGCTTCTCGTAGGAATAGGGCCCAATCAGCTCCTGAAAATGGTCCAGGATCCCCACAGCCGGGGCGTAATCAATGAACCCGTTGATCCGGTCGCGGGCAAAAACCCAGCTCTGCACGGGTATTCCGGAGGAGTAACCAGCTGTTTCCCAAGCGAAATCGGCCACGCCGATCACCATCACCTTAGTCGGGATGGGGATTCGCTCCTCCCACCGGGTCACCCGGTATCGTAGGCCCCCGCTACCAGGATGATGCGCATCAGGTTCTGCAAAAAAGGGATATTCCGCCGTCATCATTCCATTGGAAACCACCCGGTAATGTTCGGGAGCCCTTACCGTGAACTCAACCGTTGCCTTGTCCGAAGGGTGATCAATGCAAGGGATCCAGTTCCGGGCCCGGTCAGGCCAGTTATCGGCGAAAAAGGTACGTTCCGCGTGACGGTTTTTTGAGATGATCAATCCATCCATTGGAACACCTGAGTAGCTGATATCCAGCGTGATTGTATCAGGCTGCTGGCTCTCCCCGATCAGCCGGACGGATATCCGGCCATCCCGGTGGGACCAGGAGGGCACCTCTCCGTCAAGGAGGATACCGGATACCCGCATTCCTTTACCCTCCTCATTCGTGCTGATCAGGTCAAGCCGTATCGAATCGGTTCCGGGGTCGACCCTCATATTCAGACGGGCCTGACCAACGATACGGTCGGTCGAGTCTTCCAGGTGAATGGTGAAATGGTAGTGCAGGGCATCAATCCGCGGGTCGCGCGGGTACCCATCGGTGGGTTGGGCAGCCGCCGTCCG
>JAWOHI010000204.1:0-4882 GCA_046485255.1 Bacteroidales bacterium | reverse complement strand
CATTATTTCAAGTATCTGTTTCGGCGGCTCGTGGCGCCGAATGGACCCCTTCTTCAAACGGCTCTTTAGGTAGGAAATCAATTCGCTCCGGAGGCCATTTCGAATATTCCAGATCCGTTCATCCGGTACTTGAAGGATCTTCTCCCAATAACCGGTATCCGACTGGCTACCCAGAAACTCCTGGCCGAAATATTCAATATGCAGTTTCTGCCAGATTTCGGCGGTCCAGGTCTGGTAATGAACCCCATTGGTCACATAACCGATATGAAGTTCCTCGGGATAGTAACCATTCCACAGCGGGCTGAACATCCTGCGGGTCACCTCGCCGTGCAGCCGGCTGACCGCATTGATTTCCATTGAAAGACGGCACGCCAGGTGCGACATGGAGAATCGTTCGCTGGGGTTATCAGGCAGCACGCGGCCAAGATTGATGAACTCCGACCAGGTAATGTTCAATCGTTCCGGGTAGTGCCCCATATAGGTGCGTATCAGGTCTTCGGTAAAGGTGTCGTGCCCTGCGGGGACGGGGGTATGTGTGGTAAATAGGGTGGATGCCCTGACTACCTCTCTCGACTCCTCAAAGGTGAACCGCTTGACTTCCATCAGCAGCCTGATCCTTTCCAGGCCGATAAAGGCTGAATGGCCCTCGTTACAATGGAATACATCCGGATTGATACCCAGTTTGTTAAGCATTCGGATCCCTCCGACGCCAAGCACCATCTCCTGTTTGAGGCGGTTCTCCTCGTCTCCCCCATACAAATGGTATGTGAGGGACCGGTCGTGGGCCTGGTTCGCATCGAAATCCGTATCCAGCAGGTAAAGCGGAATACGGCCCACCTGAACACGCCATAACCGGATATGGAGCATCCGGCCTGGGAGGGCCACCTGCACCTGCATCCACTGACCGCTCTCGTCGTGAACCGGCTCAACAGGCAAACTGGCAAATAGTTCGGGATGATCCTCAGAGATCTGGTCTCCGTTGATGGTGAGGACCTGCCTGAAATAGCCGTACCGGTATAATAGTCCAAAGCCGATCAGGGATGCATTCTGGTCACTTGCCTCTTTCAGGTAGTCGCCTGCCAGGATGCCCAAACCACCAGAGTAGATTTTCAGGCTGGAGTGCATTCCGTACTCCATACTGAAATAGGCAATTTGGGGGCCAGGCCTCAGGTGCTTGTTATCCAGGTAGTTTCTGAAATCCGCATAAACTTTCCGATAAAGAGCGTTAAACTCCTTATCAACTGCCAACTGCTGCAGGCGGGTCAGGGGGATTTGCCTCATCAGCAGGATGGGATTCTGCTCAACCGTCTCCCACAGGTCGGGGTCTATCTGGCGGAAGAGGTTCTCGGCCTCGTAATTCCAAGACCACCAGAGATTTTTTGATATTTCATCCAAACCCTTCAGTGAGTCTGGAAAACTGGACTCGACAAAAATCCGCTTCCACACCGGCTCGTTGGTTTTGCTGGTCGGCAGGATGACGGGTGACTGGGCTTCCTGAGCCTCTTGCTCCGGGCGGTCGATATCCCGGACGTGCGACAGGGATGCCTTGTAGGCTTCGATGTAGAATTGGTAAAGCTTTTCCCAGGTGGCTCCTTCGATCAGTTTGAATGCTTTGGCTGAAAGGGCCATTTTCGATGGCTCATCCATCTGGATAAAGTCGGCCAGATTCTTTTCAAGCCAAGCGATCGACTGCTCGTCAGTCAGGGTGCGCCTTGGGAGCACCGAAGCGCAGGCTGTGACTCCCTTGCTCCTGTTGGAGGCGACCCAAAGGCCAAATCCGGCCAGGTCGGTCGTGAGCGTAGGCACTCCAAAAGCGAGGCTCTCGAGAGGCGTATAACCCCAGGGTTCATAGTAGGATGGAAAAACCGTGTAATCGATCCCGGCCAGCACCTGGTAATAGGTCAGGTTAAGGATTCCGTCATTCCCGTTCAGGTAACAGGGGATGAACACTGCCTTGACCGGATCGTTTTCGGTATTCATCAGCCCGTTCTCCACCAGGGCTTTCAGAATGATATCCTCTTGCGCATTATGCAGGTTGTGTGTCAGGTAGCGGCTTCCAGACGTTTCAGCGGACTCCCCCTTGATACGGGCGCTAATGCTTTTACGGGGTCCGTAATTGTGTGCCGGAACCATTATCAGGGCAACCACCTGCTTGTTTAGCTGGTCGCTGTGATTGATGCGTCCGAGGGCTCCGAAAAAGAGGTCGAGCCCCTTGTTGCGGAATTCGTATCTGCCACTGGTGGCGATGATGGTGAAATCATCCTGTAGGGAATAACCCAGGACGGCCTCCACCACCTTGCGCACCTGTTCCCGCGACCGTTGACGCTCGGCTGGAAGCACGGCGCGATCCGGAACGAGGCCTGGATCAAAACCATTTGGGGTGATGACATCCGGCCGCTTTTCCAAAAGCTGTGCGCATTCGTCCGCCGTGATGCTGCTGACGGTTGTAAACTGGTTCGCCGTCAATGCCGCCAGCTTCTCAATCGAATGTTTCGATCTCACATTCAAACGGTTGGCCATCTCATCCCCATTATACTCAGCCAGGCTCTCATAGAGCGGCAGCCCGTTTCCAGAAATGGAGCGCCCAACGGTGGTGGCGTGGGTGGTAAAGACGGTTCCGATATAGGGCGCCTCTTTCTCAAGATAGAGGACACCCATTCCAGTCATCCATTCGTGATATTGGGCAACAACCTGGTCAAACCGGTAATACTCAATGAAGCTCTTGATTATCAGCCCAGAAGCATATCCAAACAAAACCGATTCAACATAATCCCATCCTCCTGTGATGGAGTCGAGCTTATAATCCTCCCAGGCTTTGCTGAAAATCTCGTTTTTATGGCTGATCAAAGGGGTAAAGTCAACAATCAGGACAATGGGTTTGCCGGGAATGTTCCAGCGTCCCGTCCTGAAGCGGAGACCGGTAGCGTAAGCCTGCTCCTTCCAACCCAGAAAGAGCTTCTCATCCTCGATGAACTCCGGGTTTTCGTGCTCTTCCCTCCAGATGTCCGGCCCGATCAGGATATAGTGTTCGCCGTATTTCTTCTGCGCCTCCGGGCATTTTGTCTTCAGCACCGTATGAATTCCGCCAACCTTGTTGCATACCTCCCAACTCACCTCAAACAATATCTCCGGTATGGTGTTTGCCCCGATATCAGTCATAATAAAAGTTAAAAAAATCCGGTGAATTTAGCAGTTATTTTTCTTTTTTCTTGGGCGAAGTGGCCTCCTGATCCCGTTTTTGGATGTCAGTTTGAACCGGGTCCTTCTTTAACAAACTCTTATTCTGACTGTTCCTCCTCTTTCTCAGGATGCGCAAAGCCAGCTCATACTCGCCAATGGCCGCATCCAGGTGAGGGCCTGCAAGCTCCTCAATTGGGGTACCCCTGAATTTAAGGCGTTTTGACTTTTTCTCCAGCCGGATGATAAAATCAGTCAGGACATTCATATAGTTGATGAACGCATCGTACGGACTGTTGTATGGATTGAAGTAATTATGAACAGCCTGGTCGGCGAACATTTTGGTCGACATATAATAGAGGTGGTCGCTGGCTTGAAGATAGGTCCAATCCCGGTTCAGGGCCTTGTCATCGACCTGTCCGACCAGTTCCCTGACGGAATAGAGCTTGTTAAAAGCCTCTTTCTGCATTTCATTTCCCAGCCAGGCTGAGAGATCGCGCTCCTCGTCCGCCCAGGAGCTTGGGTAGGGAACTGAAAGGGGGCCGATCGGCTGGTATTTGGTAGCGATATCAGACGGGGTCGCGAATCCCAGATCAGGGTGGCGGATGACTCCATCAACCAGAGCTTGGAGGAACTGATGAATGCCTGACTCCACCGGCTGGTGTTCACCAAACGTTTCGTAATCCATAAAGAGGTTGACGAACTCCTCCTCTTGGGGGATTGCCAGAAGCCAATCGATGTACTTGTCGGCTGTCAGGGGCCATTCCGACCAGGAGCGGTTGGCAAAACGAAAAGCGATATCGTCGCTGAGTTTATAATTTCTCAGGATGACCTTGAGTTTTGGCGCCAGCACATTGTAATACAAATAATTGGGGCTCTTCCATCCCAGCACGTGCTTGGCTCCTTCGGCCAGCATAGCCTTGAAACCCATTTTATGCACCAGCTCCCCTGCGGCATCGGAATAGACCAACTCAGTATTGCGGAAGACGAGCGGTTCCTTTCCAAAGAGGGTCCGTATCTTGTCGCGGTGGAGGTTCACCTGTTTTTCGAACTCCTCGGGGCTTGACAAAGCCACCAGGGAATGAGAATAGGTCTCGGACAAAAACTCCACCTGACCGGTGTCGGCCAGTTTCCTGAATCCGGCAATCACTTCCGGGGCATAAAGCTCAAGTTGCTCCAATAAGGTACCGGTCATTGACAGGGCCATTCTGAACTGTCCCCCACCCTCCTGGATTAGATTCAGGAGCAGTTCATTGGTCCTATCCTTTGAATCATCAATCGCAGTCGGCGTCGCGGACTGCCGGGCACTGCGTGCCCTGCGGGAGGTCATTCGGACCTGTTTCTACCCGAATCGCCGGCTGGCAACACGGAGGAACGATGATGTCCATGTTATTGCTTCCGGTCGACGGATCGGACAGCGCGATGCACGCGGTCAAGCACGCCATCCAGCTCGCCGAGGGCCGGGATGATGTGAAGGTGGACCTGTTGTACGTGCACTACGAGCCCGTGCGGTTCGGCGCGGTCGCCCCACACGTCACGCCCGGGCAGATGAAAGAGATCGAGCACCAGGTCGCCGGGCCGGTGTTCAGTGAGCCTGAGAAACTGTTGCGCGAGGCCGGGATCGCCTTCGAGCGCGAGGTGCGCGCCGGGCGGGATGTCGCGCCGGTGATCGCCAAGCGCGCCGAGGAACTCGGCTGCGATGCCA
>JAWOHI010000150.1:0-3717 GCA_046485255.1 Bacteroidales bacterium | reverse complement strand
GGTATCAGGAAATCGTAAATCGTAAATCGTAACCCCGTCTAGTCTCTGGGTTTGAATATGATTTCTACGTCAATTGGGATAACCGGTGCGACACGGTCGGCGACGATGGAGGGAATTTTTATCTTGTAATCGCTGAGGTTGATATTAAACCTTGATACAGCACGGATGGAACCATTCTCCCTGGTTAAAGTGCCCTTTTCCTTCACCTTTCGGGTAACTCCGTGCATGGTGAGGTCTCCCTCGACTATTACGGAATAGGCTTCCCTGCTCCACAATTTTTCGGGGTCAAAATCGACGATGCGGCCCGTGAAGGTGGATTTGGGATACTTCTCGGATTCGACATAGTTCTCGTTGAAATGCTCCTCGGCCAATGGCAAGGTGAACTGGAACGTTTTCATCAGCAGGCTGAAAGCCATTTCACCGGTTTCACCATTAAGCATTGAGCCAACCTGATAGTTATGTGCGTCAATATCAATAATATCCGTGTGGGAAATGAAATAGATATGGCCCGACCGCGTAAACCAGATGGTGTCGCTTGCCTGCAGGGGGCCAAGTAATGCCAGGCCAATGATGGTCAGGAGGATCCTCATATTTGTTTCTTCTTTTTTAAGGTGAAAGCTCTGGAAATATTGAACCCGACGTGGACTTCCCCTTTTCTCCAGGAGCGGGTTGTCTCTCCGAGGTAGCCATTTTCGGCAATATGAAAGCTATTGGTCAGGAACAGTTGGAACACGTGGCTGCCGGTTTCAATGTCGAGGCCGATGCTAAGCGGATTAAAGCGTTCCGGGCCGGTCAAGGTTTTAATGTCCTTTACCAGGAAATACTCCACGCAGAGGGCGGTCCTGGGGGTGAATTTCAGCCTTCCCCCAAGGCCCAGGGCGTAGAGGTCGTTTGGATCCTCCGGGGTAGCCACCATATTGCGGTGCACCAGGGTTGGGCTGGCCTGCAGGCTCAGCCAGGGAGTAAACTTCCTGGCTATCAGCACCTGGGCCACATAGCTGCGTCGGTGGATATCCGACACCACCCACGATGGATCCGGATAATCCTTTGTGGTGGTCATTGCACCGGCATACGCGGAAACCGTCACCGGGATGCCCCACTTCCCAGTGGTTTGCCTGATGGGGCTCAGCTTGATGAATCCATTAAAGAGTTCATCAGCCGTGGCCCGGCCGGCTCCGATCATCAACCAGTTGGTGATGCCCAGCTCCAGGCTTACGTGCGAACTGGATTCGTCCAACCCGTAGAAATCCTTGAAACCACTGTTGATCAGCCCGAAACGATGAGCTACCCTGAAGTCGAGGTCCCCGGCCTGCATCCGTTCGATCGAGTGGCAATTAACCACCCGGGTGGACTTGAAGGTGGCGTCCACCTTTAACCTGACCGGCTCCATCTCCTGCTCCAGCATATCTAACAGGTCAACCTGGGCCCTCAGGCCGGGGCTGACCAGCAGGGCGCCCAAGAACAGTAGCGCCGGTAAAAACAATGATCTGGTTGTTCTTTTCATCGTAAAGCCCCCCCACCCCAATAAAGATTAAGAATCTCCTCCTCAGTCAACAGCTGGTTGTAAATCCGAAGGTCATCAATATAACCCCTGAAGAGCATCGTATCCTTCAGATCGGTATTGAAGTGCCGGCCTATGTAAAGCAGGCCCACCAGCGGGTGCATCTTCCAGAGCTGCTCGGCAGGCTCGGCCGGATAACCGTCGATATAGACACGGGGAGGGACCAAGGTATCCCCGATCTCCATATAAATGTGGTGCCAGAAAAAGTAATCGATTTCCTGGCTCCAATAGTGAATGGTGGTATCCTGCTCATAATAGAGCCTGAAGCGCGGCCAGGTAGCGGAGGTGATCGCATCCAGTCCTGCAGTGAACCGGCCCATTCCATAATCCAAAAGGACCGCCTTCGGGTAGTTCGGCATCGGAAGAATCCAGAGCGAAACAGCCAGGGTATCACTCAGGGAAAGGAACCCGCCGAGGTAATCCTTCAATCCATCCAGAACTACGGCACCAAAGGGAACGCCGGTGTAATCCATCCCAAACTCCAGCTTACCCCAGAGCCGTAGTGGGTCCTGATAGCCGAGCTGGTCGGCCAGGGTCGAGTCGAACGAGTACCACGCCAGCTGGCCCTGAATGGCCGTATCGGGAACGACAACCCGGGGAAAGAGGTCCTTTTCGTTGTCGTAAACACAGCCGGCAAGCAGCAATAGCACGATTATGGCCGGCAGGATCAGTCGTCGGGTCATCATACCGTGTGGGTTTAGCGTGAAAACGTGATCAGGTCGCCTGGCTTGATGTTATGCATTGCACAGAAACCGGCATTGACCTCAACAACATACTTGGCCGGGTAATCCGAGGGAATCTGCCCTTCGTTTAGTGTTGGGGTGTTCTCGTGAATCCTGACAATCCGTTTTCCCGCATCCACATAGAGGATGTCAAGCGGCAGGTAGGTGTTCTTCATCCAGAAGGAGCGGTAAGCTTCCTCCTCAAAGATGAACAGCATACCTTGCTGCTGCCCCATCTGCCTGCGGTACATCAGGCCCAGTTCGCGCTGGTAATCATCGTCGGCGATCTCAATTTCAATCCGGGTCACCTCCGTACTGTCGGGCTTCAGGAACCAAAGCTCGCCCTCCCGGGTAAATTCGGTCCTTGGCTGTTCGAAACCGGCGCCCTCCCCATCGCGGCTTTTGCGATCCGGCCTGTTGGGGTTATATAAAACAAACATCATCATAACAACCAGCAGCAGAGCGGCAAGGTAAATGATCGGCTTGCCCCTGCTTTTCTTGTATCTCGTGCGGATCTTGGTTTCCGACTTGCCTTTGTCACGAAGGTTTACCATAACAAAAAGTTTGGATGAAGATACCAATAAATATCTTTGAGGACTATAAAAAGGGCGGATGAACCGGCAGCAGGATCCCTGGATAAGGATGGATGAACTGGGCTCGCAAAGGGCTCCATTCCTGTTTATTATTGATTTTGAAATGGTTCGACCAATGGTTTTTCCGTTGCACGCTCTTCCGGCCCAACTATGCTTTTCAACACCAGGAATGCCGGAGCCGTTTGGGGAACCTGGGAAAGCCCCATTTGACTTCATCCGGGAGCCGGTCCATTTTGAGGAGTACCGGAAAGCCTTTCAAATAGTCATTAAACAGATCCTGCACGGCAACTCCTATCTGGTCAACCTCACCTTCCCGACTCCCATACGGACCAACCTGTCACTGCGTGAAATCTATCACCAAAGCCAGGCGCCCTACCGGCTCCTGGTGGGCGACCGGTTCACCGTATTTTCGCCCGAGCCATTCATCACTATCTCGGATGGAGTGATCCGTACGTTTCCGATGAAAGGGACCATCGACGCTTCCGTGAAGGAAGCAGAACAGGTGATTATGCAGAATGTCAAGGAAATGGCAGAACACCACACCATCGTCGACCTGTTGCGGAATGACCTGAGCCGCGTGGCTGGTGAGGTGACAGTCAGGCGCTTCCGGTATGTCGACCGGATCCGGGCCCACGATCGGGAGATCCTGCAGGTCAGTTCCGAGATCTCCGGCCGCCTGTTCCCCGGATTTCCCTCGACCATCGGCCAGATAATCAGACAATTGCTACCAGCAGGATCGGTGAGCGGAGCACCTAAAAAGAAAACACTCGAGATCATTCGCGAAGCCGAAGGATCTCCCCGCGGGTATTATACGGGGGTTTTCGGGGTATTCGACGGACAG
>JAWOHI010000062.1:0-6134 GCA_046485255.1 Bacteroidales bacterium | reverse complement strand
CGGTAGCATATAAGACCGTCCGGAGAATCGTTCGGATCTTCATTGCTTTTTTATTGATTATCAATAGAATAATCAAAGTTAAGGGAATTATCCCTTAAAACCAACAAAGGCCGTGAACAATTTCAATTACTGATTCTCCTCAGGCCCGGAATCTGATCCGGAATCAAGGGCCTGCTGGGCTTTCTGGTAATCCGCTTCGTTCAGGCCCCTTTCCCGGATGGCACGGCTTTCACACCGGCTGCACAGTTGGTTGATGTTTTTCAACTCCCGTGCCTGGGCAACGGTTCCCTCGAAGATTTCGGAGGTCCTATCCGTGTTGATATAGGAGCAGTCATTATACAGGTGATAGACCGATCCGGATTTGGTCCAATAGACGAAATTCCGGCCCTCGTTCAGCCACTCAACCCGTTCGGTCTCCTGGGTATACTGTTCGATGGATGGCGGATTGAAGTCAATCCCCACAATGCCTGCGATGATCAGAGCAGCACCGGCTATGCCTCCCAGGATGCCCTTTTGTTTCCCGTCGAGGTTCTTGCTGGTCAGTATCAGGATGATCAGGGGCAGGAAACAGATGATTGCCACAACCAGGCCCAGCTGGTTCTGCATAAAAAACCTGATTTTTTGCTTTTCAGATGCTGGGTCAAGCCGATTGGATTTCTTCCAGAGGACCGAGCCAATGATTGCCAGCGCCAGGTCAATGGCGATCAGGATGATGATCAGGGTCATATTGACTGGTTGCCGGAACAGCTGCACGATGGCGAAGAGCTGGGCACCGATGGCCAACAGCCAAAGAATCCCTGCGATTACCCGAAGCTGGGTAGCTTTAGCTTTGCTTTCGGCCGTGGGGACGAACGTTTTACTGGTCTGCTGAGGAGAGGAGCTCCCTCCTTCCACGCGGGTGATTTTTCTTTTATTATCCATTTCAGGGGTTTTGAAGTTAGGCGAACCCATTTTATGTTGTGCTAATTTACAACCGGTATCCGGATTCCGAGTAATTTTTCCTGATTATCTTTGAAGAATGGCTGAATTTACCCACGATCGCATCTGGCTCTCATCGCCCCATATGAGCGGCAATGAGATGAAATTCATCGAGGAGGCCTTCGGGCAAAACCACGTTTTCCCGCTCGGGCCGAACGTGACCGGTTTCGAGGATGATCTAAGGCGCTTTACGGGGGCGGCTCACTGCAGCTGCCTCTCCTCCGGAACAGCCGCCATCCACCTGGCACTTATTGCCCTGGGCGTGGAGCAGGGCGACGAGGTGATCTGTTCGACCTTCACTTTTGCGGCTTCGGCCAACCCAATCGCCTACCTGAAGGCCGTGCCGGTTTTCGTGGAGTCGGAGGGGGAGACGTGGAATATGAGACCGGCTGATGATTTACCATTTACAAATTACCATTTAACCGACAACCGACAACCGACAACCGACAACCGGCCTCAAGCCTCTCTTGAGGGGGCGATCAAGGACCGGATTCGGAAGGGCAGGAGGCCGAAGGCGATCATCGTGGTGCACCTGTACGGGATGCCGGCACGGATGGAGGAGGTGATGAGGATCGCCGGCGAATATGGGATTCCGGTGATCGAGGATGCGGCGGAGGCGCTGGGCTCCAGGTATATGGGGCAGCCTTGCGGCACGTTTGGGGATATCGGGATACTGTCGTTCAACGGGAACAAAATCATCACCACGTCGGGAGGCGGGGCGATGTTGTCTCAAAACAAGGCTTACTGCGACCAGGCTGCCTTTCTGGCCACCCAGGCACGTGAGCCGGCCCCTCATTACCAACACGCCCAAATCGGATACAACTACCGGATGAGCAATATCTGCGCCGGCATCGGCAGGGGCCAGATGGAGGTGCTGGAGCAACGGGTCGAAAAGCGTCGGGAGAATTTCAATTACTATAAACAGGCACTGGGCGACCTGCCGGGGATCAGCTTCCTGGAGGAGCCTGGCGATCATTTTTTTTCGAACCGCTGGCTGACGACAATCCTGGTTGATCCGGAGCAGAGCGGCGGCGTAAAAAGCGAGGATTTGCGGATCGGACTGGAAAAACTGAACATCGAAACGAGGCCCCTCTGGAAACCAATGCACCTGCAGCCGATCTTCAAGGAGTGCCCGGCTTACGTGGACGGCACATCGGAGTGGCTGTTCAATCGCGGGCTCTGCCTGCCGTCGAGCAGCAACATCACCGATGGGGAGCGGGAGATGGTGGGTCAGGCGATCAGGAGGATAGTGACCGGTGACCGGTGACCACATTAAGAGTAAATGGTAAATCGTAAATTGTAAATCCGAATGGTAAATCTGGAATTGTTTATCAGTGAGTTCATTACGAAGCGTCCGATCAGCTTGTTCGAGGCGGATCTGGAGGCGAACCGGGAGTTGCTCGGGCGGGAGATCCGTGGGAAGTCGGTGATGGTGATCGGCGGGGCGGGGACGATCGGTTCATCCTATATCCGGGCGCTGCTTCGGTTTGAGCCGGCCAGGTTATACGTGGTGGATACCAGCGAGAACGGGTTGACGGAGCTGACGCGCGACCTCCGGAGCACAGCGGGGATGAAGGTGCCTGAGGTGTACAGGACCTACCCGCTGGATTTCGGGGATCCCCTGTTTGGGCGGATCTTCCGGAACGAGGGTCCGTTCGACATCGTGGCCAATTTTGCCGCCCATAAGCACGTGCGAAGCGAAAAGGATGCCTATTCGGTAGCCGCCCTGCTGCGGAACAACGTCATCAAGGCGCGTGGCCTGCTCAACCTCCTCTCGGAGGCGCCCCCGAAGCATTTTTTCTGCGTCAGCACCGACAAGGCGGCCAACCCGGTCAACATAATGGGAGCCAGCAAGAAGCTGATGGAGGAGCTGATTATGGCTTATGCCGGGCGTTTCCCTGTGACCACCGCACGTTTTGCCAACGTGGCTTTTTCCGCCGGCAGTCTGCCCGACGGGTGGCTCAACCGCCTGGCCAAGCATCAGCCCCTATCTGCCCCCTCGGATGTGAAGCGCTACTTCGTCTCACCCGAAGAATCAGGCCATATCTGCCTGATGGCTTGTATATTGGGCCAGTCGGGCGATATCTTTTTCCCGAGACTCGAGGAATCACAGATGATGACCTTCTCGGAGATCGGCATCAACCTGCTGCGGCACCTGGGGTATGAGCCGGTGGTGTGCGGGAGCGAGGAGGAGGCGAAAAGGACGGCGGACGGCGGACAACGGACGGCGGAAAGAATTATTGACGGTGGTCATGGACTATATCCTATCTACCTTTTTGCTTCGGATACGTCGGGGGAGAAGGCTTTTGAGGAGTTTTTCACAGAGGGGGAAGCGGTTGACCTGGAACGTTTTACCTCACTGGGCGTGATTAAGAATGCCCCCATCAGGCCAATAGAAGAAGTGGGTCGGGTGGTGGATGAACTGATCGGGCTTCTTGAGCGGCCGGATCTGGACAAGGCGGCGGTTGTCAATGCCCTGAGCGCGATGTTGCCGGGGTTCAGTCACATCGAGACGGGGAAGAGTCTGGATGGGCGGATGTAGTTTTTACCCTGATTTTGTTTATCACCGGTAAATCTGCAAGATCACGATCTTGCCGTTGCGCCACTCTAAACCATTGGTGGCGCGGTAAATGTAAACCCCCTGGGCCAGTTGCGACAGGTAGCCGTTGTAAGGCAGCAAGATGGTGGTTTCATCGGGGATGACGCCCTCGAATACCTGGTGCAGGAATTGGCCGGTTTCGGTAAGCAAGTCAATGACCACCAGTGATTTCATATCCACGGTAACCTTGAAATTGATATATCCTGGCGACGGGTTCGGGTAGACCAGCACCTCAAAGCCGGGGGAGAAGCGGAACTCCGTTTCGGCCGGGTTGGGAAGGACCTGGTAGTTTTGGTTGATGTCATTAAAGAAAGCCTTAACTTCTTTATTTCCAGGTGCTACGGTTCCGGTACTCGTGATCTCGTACAGGGTGAAGCTGACGGTTGCCACCAGGTCGTTGGTTCCCGGATCAACCGTCAGGGCGATGTTATGGCCGCCCGACCGATCCCGGATGATCAGCCCGTCGACCATGAAGGTGACGGATTCGGCAGCCTGCGGACGTCCGGCTATGATCGGGCCGCCATCCTCGATCCGGGCCGTCAGGATCACCTCCTCGCGCAGGTAGTTGAACTTATCCTGATTGACGGTGACCGAGGAGGAGCGGGTAATCGGATAGATGCTGGCGTTGGTGATTTGATTTTCAACCAGATAATATTTATATGCGGCTGGTCCGGCCAGTTCAAAGCCGGTGCCGGTTACGGGCTTGCCGATGCCCTGATCGGGTGTATCGAAATGAGCCGTAGCCGAACTGCTGACCACCCACACCTGGCCGTCATCACGATCCAGCACGCCGGTCAGGTAGGCTTCCGTGATCGTCGCATCGGTCGTGCCATCATAATCCTTGTCGGCGGCTATAAAATAGACCTGCAATTCCTTGGGTGTCACATTGATATGAACACTCTTGGGATCCGGCAGGTTATAGATCCGCAGATTGTCGGGAGTGAAGTTTGCCTTCAGCTCCTGGCCGGCACCCACATCCAGCAGGGTACCTTCAGGCGGGTCATAGACCATTGTTCCGAGTACCAGTTGTCCGGCGGGTTCTGTGGCATAGGCATTCAACTGGAAGAGCGGGTTGGGGATGCCATAGTTGCCCAACTGCTCGATCAGGAGCGTACCATATATAATATCAGCAGGATCGGACCAGTGGATAACGGGCGTGATTCTTTCCGGAAGGACAGTGAGCACCGCCTCCTGGTATTGGATATCATAATTGGAATCCGAGGCTTGCCGGCTAATGAAGATCCGGTAATCGCCGGGGGGACTGGTAAGGTCTGCATCGGTTTCAAACTCTGGTGGTGCGGCTGTCGAGGTTTCACCGTTTCTAAGTCCTTCAAAATCAAATTCAATCGGATAAGGGTTGGGCTCGCCGGTGATCTTGAAGGTGTCGCGCGGTATGATAATCAACCCGGCCGGGATGATGTAGAAGTTGCCCGGTGTGGTGCCCACGACCTGATAATTCGGATCTGGTGTGACCGATTCGAAATCAATCGGATAGGGGCTTCCGGCTACCGTCTCGCCCGGGACCCGCTTCAGGGTGAAGGAGATCTGGTCACCGCTGACGAGCGGAGGGATGAATTCCACCTCCGTCAGGGGAGGATCCGGATCGCCATAGGTTTTGGAAGCATCCCTGGCTACCAGCTCCACATTTCGCGGGAGGATCTCAAAGAGCCCGGGATAGGCCTTGTCGAGGTAATAGTTCGGGTTGAGGTTGATGGATTTCAGGAAGATATGATACGGGCCTCCCTCCACGTCCTCACCGGGATCACGGGCGAGCATCAGGGTGACCTTGCTCAGGTCGAACCCGGCAGGGCTGATGACCTCCCACCCGAACGGGTCCGGATCAGGATCGCCATAGATCTTTGAATCATCCAGGGCTCTGATCTGCAATCCTTTCGGCCTGATGGTCAGTTCGCCGGGCAGGGTGTCCGTGACCACATAGTTTGTCCCTGGGTCGACGTCGTTGATCCAAATGGCGTAGGGGCTTCCCACCACCTCCTCGCCCCGCTCGCGCAGCGGGGTCCCGGTGAGCCTCTCCCCTTCGAACAGCAGCGGCGGCAGGGCTTCGATGACAAAGTCGGGATCCGGATCGCCATACTCCTTGGAATCATCCCTGGCGACCAGCCTGATGGGTACAGGATCGATATAAAGCAGTCCGGGAGTGAATTCAACCAGTTTGTAATCAGGCCCGAGATCATAATAATCGAGGGTGATCGGGTAGGGACCTTCGGCCACCGTCTGCCGTTTATCCAGGCGTACGAGCCGAATATCGAACCCTGAGATGTCCACGGTGGGCGGATCGACCTCCCACTCGAAGGCCGGATCGACCAGGTTTCCGTATGTTTTCCGGGCATCTTTGGCGATGATGCGGATTGGTGTGGCGTCGGGGTTGGTGATGTCGAGCCAGCTCGAGCGGATGATCAGGTTATAGTTGGGGACAGCATCCGGTTTGCCCGACAGGATGACCCGCAGGTTATCGGACAACACCTCGTGGCGGCCGGGGAGTTCGGAGCCGGCATCGGCCTTGCGCCACTGGCTGCCAGTCAGTTCGTTATCCGGC
>JAWOHI010000004.1:0-8378 GCA_046485255.1 Bacteroidales bacterium | reverse complement strand
GAGAATACAACTCCCAGCGGGCCATCGGCTACGGCGACGGCGTGTACAAGTCGGTGAACGGCGGACGCTCGTTCAAGAATATGGGCCTCGGCAAGTCGGAGCATATCGGCCGGATCCGCATCGATCCCAGGAACTCCGACGTGGTGTATGTCTCCTGCCAGGGGCCTTTGTGGGGTCCGGGTGGCGACCGGGGGTTGTACAAGACGACCAATGGCGGCGAGTCCTGGGACAAGATCCTGGAGGTCAGCGAGAACACCGGCGTTTCGGATATGGAGGTGGATCCCCGCAATCCCGACGTGATCTACGTCTCGGCTTATCAGCGGAGGCGCCACGTTTGGACACTGGTGAACGGCGGACCGGAGTCGGCCATCTACAAGACCACCGATGGCGGCAAGAACTTCAGGAAGATCAACAGCGGCCTGCCCGGCGGTGACCTGGGCCGCATAGGCCTGGCCATTTCGCCGGTTAACCCGGATGTGATCTACGCCATCGTGGAGGCGGCCGAAGGAGCCGGTGGGTTCTTCCGCTCCGTGAACCAGGGTGAAACCTGGCAGAAAATGGGAAGCTACGTATCGGGATCGCCCCAATATTATAACCGCATCTATTGCGACCTCTGGAACGTCGACCGGGTCTACTCGATGGACGTGGTCACCCAGGTGACTAACGACGGCGGAGCCACCTGGTCAGCACTCGGCGAGGAACTGAAGCACGTCGACAACCACTGCTTCTGGATGGATCCGCGGGATCCCAGCCATTACATCCAGGGGAGCGACGGGGGTGTTTATGAGAGCTTCGACCGGGGCAAGACCTGGCTCTACAAGAGCAACCTGCCCGTAACCCAGTTCTACCGGGTGGCCGTCGACAACGACCAGCCCTTCTATAACATCTACGGAGGAACCCAGGATAACAGCAGCTTCGGCGGGCCATCCCGGGTCTTCCGCTCTTCCGGTGCAATCAACCATGACTGGGAGGTCACCACCGGCGGCGACGGGTTCTTCCAGCAGATCGACCCCACCAACCCGGATATCGTCTATTCGGAATCCCAGTATGGCGGACTGGTCCGCTACGACCGCAAGAGCGGCGAAGCTGTCGGCATCCAGCCGCAAGAGCCGCTGGGCGAAGCCTATCGATGGAACTGGAACTCCCCGCTGCTGATCTCCAAATTTGATCACAAGACTCTCTATTTTGCTGCCAACAAGCTGTTTAAATCTACCAATTACGGCAATAAGTGGGAGGTGATCTCACCCGACCTGACCCGCCAGATGGACCGTAACCAATTGCCGGTGATGGGCGTGATCCAGAACATCGACGCTGTCGCCAAGAACAATTCCACCTCCGTCTGGGGTAACATCGTCTCCCTGAGCGAATCACCGCTCCGGAAAGGGACCCTGTTTGTCGGGACCGACGACGGGCTGATCCAGGTGACCACCGATGACGGAAACAACTGGACCACCATCGAATCGGTGCCCGGGGTGCCCGAGATGACCTACGTCAGCTGCCTTCTGGCCGACAAGTTCAACCCGTCGGTCGTCTACGCAACCTTCAGCAACCTGAAGCGGGCCGATTTCAAGCCGTATGTCTTTAAATCTGCGGATCTGGGTAAAACCTGGAAGTCGATCACGGCCAACCTGCCGGAGAACGGGCCGGTCCACGCCATCCAGCAGGATCCGGTCAAGCCGGAGCTCCTCTTCCTCGGCACCGAGTTCGGGTTCTGGGTCTCCCTTGACGGTGGCGGCAAGTGGATCCAGATGAAATCCGGCATACCCACCATTGCCATCTACGACATCGCCATCCAGGAGCGGGAGAACGACCTGGTCCTGGGTAGTTTCGGCCGCGGGATCTTTGTCCTTGACGATTACACCCCGCTGCGCAATTTCGTCCCGTCGGTACTGAATCGCGACGGACATATCTTCCCCATCCGCGAAGGGTTGATGTACAACCAGACCGGCCGGATGTACGGGCAGGGCCATATGTACTTCGAGGCGCCGAATCCGCCGTATGGCATCACCTTTACCTATTTCGTCAAGGATGAGATCAAGACCCTGAAACAGATCCGCAAGGAAGCCCAGGCAAAAGCACGCAAGGAGGGGACCACCCCGCCCTACCCCACCTATGATGACCTGAGAGCCGAGGAGGAGCAGCAGTCACCCTTCCTGGTGTTCACCATCAGGGATGAGGGCGGCCGGGTCGTCAGAACCATCAAGGCCCCCCAGCGCACCGGCATCAACCGGCTCACCTGGAGCTACGACCGCGAGGTGATGGCCTCACCGACCCTCAGGGGCCAGGCCAACCCGATGGGTACGCCACAGGCTTCGGCCACCGCCCTGCCGGGTCGTTATACCGTGGAGCTGGCTCGCGACATCAGCGGGGAGATCACCCCTCTGGCAGAGCCGGAACCCTTCTCAGTCAGACTGATACAGCATTTCACCCTCCCGGCGCGCGATCGGGGCGAGGTGATCGCCTTCATCGAAAAAGCCACCAAGCTCAGCAATTCGATGAGCTCAGCCACCGCCGACCTTTCCGACCTCTCAACAGCGGTGCAGTATGGTAAACAACTGATTTACAACTATGATGACAAGGGCGAAATGATGAAGGAACTGACTGTACTGGAAACCCGCATCAAGAACCTGGAGATCCGGTTCGGCGGCAACCCGATCGTCAGGCGCCTGCAGGATGCCGCTGAACCCGGCTTGCGCTCCCGCCTGAACAGCCTGAGGTGGGTAAGTCCAAATCAGGATGTGCCCGAAACCGCTATGGAACAGTATGATATCGTCTCGGACGAACTGAAAAAGATCCTCCCGGAGATCAGGGATATCCGTCAAGCCGTCGATCGACTCAAGAAGGAGTTCGACCGGCTGGGCTACCCCTGGACCCCCGGCCGTGAGACGCCGGAGTGGTAGAAGGACCGCCGTCTGCCGTCTGCGGTCCGCCGTCATACTAAAGACCGTAGCGCAGGAGTTTAAAGGTAAGTCAAACCTTAACAGGGTGAAGAGGAGACCTATGTTTAAAAATCCAGCAGTCCGGCGCCACCGGCGATCTGCTGACCGGCTGCGGCCGTCCGCCGTCAGCCGTCCGCCGTCCTCTTTGCGCCGTCCGCCGTCATTGGTCTTCGGCCTGCTCCTCCTCACCGCTCCCCTCCTGGGCCAGTCGCGCCAGGTCACCCTGCCAAACCGGGCCGATACTCTGCGCATCGACACGCTGTCGATCGTCCCGGCCAGCTGGGGGGTGACGGATCAGGATGGCAAACCATTGGCTGACAGCCTTTTTTCTATCGACTGGGTCAACGGGCTCCTGATCCTGACTGATACGACAGCCGTGGCGGGCGACAGTCTGCGGGTGGCTTATGATCCTTTCCCGTTGAGGCTGAACCGGGTCTATCAGAATAAATCACCCGATTTCAACCGGATCGACCCGCCGCTTTACCGGCCGCCGTTATCCAGGACAGGCCAGGAAGCGGGCGGTGGGCTCTCCGATGCATTGCTTCAGAGCTCCGGAAGCCTCTCCCGCGGGCTCTCCGTGGGCAACCGGCGAGACGCATCCCTCACCTCCAACCTCAACCTGCAGATCCAGGGACAGTTGAACCGCGATTTCCTGATTGAGGCGACCCTGACCGACGCGAACATACCGGTCCAGCCGGAAGGTAACACCCACCAGATCCAGGAGTTCGACCGCGTCTACCTCAGGATCTACAACCCCAGGAACGAGATCCTGGGAGGCGATTTCGAAATGACAGCCACGGAGAGCCATTTCCTGCGGATGAACAAGAAGGTGCAGGGCGTCCGCTACACCACCCGTATTGAACCGGAATCGGGCCGCTACCGCCTCACAACCTCAACAGGCGCCGCCGTGGTCAAGGGTAAGTACACCCGAAACCGGATCGACGGCCGGGAGGGAAACCAGGGACCCTATGTGCTGACCGGCGCCGCTGGTGAGAGCTACATCCAGATCATCGCCGGAAGCGAAATGGTCTATATCGATGGCATCCCGATGGCCCGGGGCGAGGATGCGGATTATGTGATCGACTACAATACGGCGGAGATCCGGTTCACTCCTAAAAGATTGATTACCAAAGACAAGAGAATCCAAGTGGAATTCGAATACACGGAAAGGAGCTACTCCCGCTTTCTGGCCTATAACGAAACACACTGGACCGGCAGCCGAGGGAGCTGGTTCGTCAACCTCCTGACCGAGAGCGATGCACGGAATCAGCCCCTCCTGCAGGACCTGACCGATGCCAACCGGGAGATCCTGGGGTTGGCGGGCGACCAGGCTGAACAGGCGAGGGTGAACACCATCCGGGAGTCGGCCTTCAGGAACGACCGGGTTTTCTACCGGATGACCGATACGCTGGTCAATCAGATGCGGTACGATTCGGTGCTGGTTTACAGCACCAATGCCGACAGTGCCCGTTTCGAGGCGACTTTCTCTTTCGTCGGCCGGGGCAACGGGCACTACGAGCCGGTCTCATCGTCCGCCAACGGTCGGGTTTTCAAATGGATAGCCCCGGTGAACGGGGTCAGGCAGGGCAGCTACGAGCCGATGAGTCGCCTTGTGGCTCCGGTGAGCAAGCAGGTGATCACCGCCGGAACCAGGCAGGCCCTGGGGCAGCGGATGCTGTTCGACCTGGAGTGGGCACTCACGCGAAACGACCTGAACACCTTTTCCCCGCTTGACGATGAGGACAACCTGGGCCTTGGCCTCAACGCCGGTCTGCGCCGCACCGACCAGCTCCGGCCCGACAGCGCCCTGGTTTTGAGGTCATTCATCAATTACCGCCATACCGGTGCCCGGTTCGACCCGGTGGAGCGCTTCCGCGAGGTGGAGTTTGAGCGCGACTGGAACCTGGGTATGGTGCCGGGTACGGCGCCGGAGCATTTCCTGGTATCGGGGATGAACCTGGCCGGGGGCGACAGCCTCCGGGGAGGCTACCGGATGGAGTACCTGAACCGGGGCCCCGATTACAGCGGGTTCAGGCAGTACACCGACGGAAGGCTGGCCGCCGGGCGCTGGGAAGCCGGCTGGAGCGGCAGCTACCTGGCCTCGGAGAGCCCTCTTGGCGAGACCCGCTTCCTCCGGCATAACCTCTCCCTGAAGCGAGCTTTCGGGCCAGTCAGCCTCGAAGTGGGCGAAAATGCAGAAGATAACCGATGGCTGAGGCAGGGCTCCGATTCCCTCCTGCCCCTCAGTGCCGCTTTCCAGGAGGTCAGGCTTCTGGCCGGCCTGGGCAGCGGGGAGGTCAAACCCTGGACCCTGCGCGTTCAGCACCGAACCGACCGCGCAGCCGATACAAACCACCTCGAGCCGGTGGCCCGGGCCTGGGAGGCTGAGTCGTGGGTCAACCTGTCGAAAAAGACAACCGCCCCCTTCAGGGCCGGCATCAGCTGGAGAGCCCTCTCCGCCGATTCCACCCGACTTACCAGCGGGGAGAACGGACAAAGCCTCACCGGCCGGATCGACACCCGGTTCCAGGCCTGGAAGGGTTTGGTGAGGCTCCATACCTTCTATGAAGTCGGGTCTGGCTTCGAACGCAAACCCGAATACACTTATCTCGAAGTGGCAGCGGGACAGGGGTATTACACCTGGGTTGACTACAACAACAACAATATCAAAGAGTTGGACGAATTCGAGCCGGCCTGGTTCCAGGATCAGGCTTCCTTCGTCCGAATCTTTCGCCTCGGCAATGAGTTCATTCCCATTCTGGTAAACCGGTTCAACCAGGTCCTCACCATCCAGCCCAGAAAGGGTTTCCTGTCGAAATTCGGCAGCCAGCTGGCCTATCGCATCGACAAGAAGAACCTGCGGGATGATTACCTGAGCGCCCTGAACCCGTTCACCGGCCGGGTGGCCGATCCCAGGCTGCTCAGCCTCAATTCGCAGATCCGGCACACGTTCTCCTTTAACAAGGCGAACCCGAAGTTCAATATGGAGCTGATCTCGCAACGGTCTGCCGTGAGAACCACCCTGATCAATGGGGCCGAGGGCCGAACCGATTGGTCCCATACCCTGTTTGTCCGTTACCGCTTCCACCCGGCCTGGCAGGTCAACTCCCAGACGGGTCTCTCTGACCGGGCGTCGGTATCCGAATATTTTCCGGGCCGGAACTTTGGGGCAAGGAGCCGTTTTGAACTGCTCCAGGCCACCTGGCAGCCCGGGGATGCCCTTCGCCTGGGGTTCGACTGGGAGATTCGCCAGGAGACGGGATCAGGTCCCACCGGAGCCAACCTCCTGTCAAACAGAGTGGAAAGCAGCATCACGGGACAGATTCCTGATAAGGGACAGGTGACCGGCTCACTGCAATACCTCTACATCCGGTTCGATGGAAATGCCGCATCACCGGAGGGCTACAGCCTGCTTCGCGGATTCAATCCGGGTCATAACGGGATCGCCCGCCTGTCGCTGCGCCACAAGCTGGGTCGAAATCTGGTCGCCGAAGCGGTTTATGAAGGGAGGATCTCCACGATGGGCCGGATGGTCCACAACGCGCAGGTGCAGGTCAGGGCCATTTTCTAAAAGGCCGCCAGCAGCAGGTCTATATCCTTGGAAATGATACCGAACCGGTTTCCGATCATTTCATTCGTCAGGATCCCGTTGAGCATATACACCCCGCTTCTGAAACCCCGGTCATCCTTGATGAGCTGGTGGACGCCTCCACATTTGCCCTTGTCGAGGAGGAGGGGCAGGAACACGTTGCTCAGCGCGATGGACGCCGTGCGTGGCACGCGGGCCGGCAGGTTGGGCACCATATAGTGCAGTATCCCGTGCCTGAAATAAACCGGCTTCTCGGCAGTCGTGTAAATGCCTGTCTCAAAACTCGATCCCTGGTCCACGTGGATGTCGATCAGTGCCGATCGCTGCTTCATCGCCAGGATCATCTCCTCCGGAACCAGGAAGAAAGAGTCTTCGTGAATGCGCTGCAAGGTACTGATGACCAGGTCGGCCGTCTCAAAGGCCTTTTTCATTACCGGCGGATGGAATACGGAGGTGAAGATCTCCTGCCCCACCGAGTGCTTGAGGCGCCGCAAGAGCGGGATGGACCGGTCGAA
Source organism: Bacteroidales bacterium (assembly GCA_046485255.1). Taxonomy (GTDB): domain Bacteria; phylum Bacteroidota; class Bacteroidia; order Bacteroidales; family UBA12481; genus UBA12481. The sequence goes on along the minus strand of JAWOHI010000004.1, from coordinate 1,335 downwards.
AACCTTGACGATGGCTCCCATGCCCAGCGCGCTCCGGGCAGCATATTCACCGGCGGTTCCCGCGCCCAGGATCATCACCTCCGATGGGGTGATCCCGGTGATGCCTCCCAGCAGAATCCCCTTACCGTCGCCGACGTTGCTGAGCAGTGACGAGCCGATGTTGACCGCCACGGTGCCGGCAATCTCGCACATCGAGCGAAGGACCGGGAACTCCTGCATCTCGTCGCGGAGCAGCTCAAAAGCCACGGCGGTGACCTTCCTGCGAGTCAGCTCTGTAAAATAGCTCTCGTCAGAGGAAGCCAGGTGCAGGGAGGTGATGATCGTCTTGCCGGGCCCCAGCAGGTTGATCTCACGCTTATCCAACGGGGAGACCTTCAGGAGGACGGAGGCCTCGGAGAGGCCCTCGTGGCCGTCCACTAACCCAGCTCCCGCTTCGGCATAGTCCCGGTCGCCGAAACGGGCTCCCAATCCTGCCCCCCGCTCCACCAAAACCCGATGGCCGCCCTGGATCAGCAACTCCACGCTCTGAGGCGTGAGCGCCACGCGGGTCTCTTTAGGGTCGGACTCCTTCAACAGGCCAATAATCAACTGCTTGCCCTTCTTTTCCCGATCGAGCATCTCCTCTTTCGGGTTCATTCCGTGTTGGTAAAAGGATCTCGGTTTGTCGGTTTCTTCCATAGTGATTGGCTAATCAATCTCCATAATGGTGAGAAAGTTACGAAAAAAACGAATCGGATGCTACAGGGGAAGCTCCACCCGGATATGCCTGCTGACATCGGGTTGTTCGATCAGGTGGACCCTGACGAGCCGCTCGGGAAGCAGCTCCTCCACCTTCTCCGGCCACTCCATCAGGCACCAGGAGCCACTTTCGAAGTACTCCTCAATCCCGAAATCCAGCGCTTCGGAAATCCGGTTAATGCGATAAAAATCAAAGTGGTAGATCGGACCCTTACCATCAGAAGGATACTCATTCACCAGGGCAAACGTAGGACTGGTCACCTCCGTCTTAACCCCGAGCGACCTGCATATCGACTGGATCAGGGTCGTTTTTCCCACTCCCATCGCTCCATAAAAAGCCAGAAGCCGATGCTCACCGGCCAGCGAAATCAATTCGCGGGCGATGCGATCGAGGCTTTTTCGCGTCGGGGCAATGAATTCGTGATCGGCCATCCGGTCAGGCTTTGGGTTGGAGCACCACCAGCGGCACGATCATCTCCTCGAGGCTGATGCCACCGTGCTGGAATGTGTTCCGGTAATACTTGACGACGGGAAGTGAAGGGTTGGGCAAATGAAATGTTCGGAATTTCCTGACGGCTGTATACAGACGGTGCGCGG
>JAWOHI010000377.1:0-15595 GCA_046485255.1 Bacteroidales bacterium | reverse complement strand
TAAAGAAGAAAGATTAAAGAGGGTTAGCGGGCAAAAGCCTTTCTGAAAGCCTCCTCGTCCCAGCTGACCTCCAGCGGGTCGCCCGAGAGAAACACGATCAGCCCCTCCAGATAATCAACCAGCGAGGCCATGTTTTCGTAGTCGATGAACTGGGGTTCATCCGAAGGCTTATGGATGAGCGTCATATCATCGGCAGTGACGATCGTGAAGGCCGGAATGCCAAGGCTCATTTCACCACCTGACCGGTTAACGGCAAACGACGCGTTATCCGAGCTCAGGAAAACCCATTCGGCCGATTTCATCACCTCTGCCATCTGCCACTCTTTGCCCTGACTGTAGGCCTTCACCAATTCGTCGAAATCGGTAAACCGAAAGCCGGTAAGGATGAACAGCTTGTCGCCCAAGCTCTTGAACTCTCCCGTCATCTCAAAATTGAGGTTCAGCCTGATCTGTTCGAGCGGAACCGGGCTGTTGGCAACGAAGTGTCTGGAGCCTCTCATCCCGATCTCCTCCCCGCTGAAAGCCACGAACAGGACGGAGCGCTGCAATTTCTCCGGCTGGCTCCCGAGCAACTTCGCCAGGGCCATCAGGGTGACCGTTCCGGCGGCATTGTCCAGGGCTCCGTTGTAGATGGAATCATCCTTGACCGGCCGCCCGATCCCTACGTGGTCGAAATGGGCGGAGAGCACGATCCACTCGTTTTTGAGCTCAGGATCTGAGCCTTCGATCATCCCGACCACGTTACGCTCCCGGATGGTGACATTATTACGGGTCTGAAGACTGTACTCCTGGAAATAGCCGCCCAACCTCTCCACCGGACGAAGGCCTGAATTCCGGAACACCCCGGCAATATAATCAGCGGCCAGCTTCATCTCGGGTGATCCGTTCCTCCGGCCTTTCATCTCATCCCCTGCCAGGTAGTGGCACCAGTGGGAAAGGGTGTCGGGAGCCACGGCCGGCCGCTCCTGGGCGGCAAGCGATCCCGTAACCAGGATGTTCACAATCAGCGCAATCAGGGGGACCTTATTTTTCATTTTGTCTGCAAAAAAGGGATTGCTAATTTAATGAAAACGGTAATTCAATCCGGCAATTGTTATTTTTGGCCAGATAAACCGTCACCTAATGAACAAGGCTATTCGTTTAATTGCATCCGCGTTGACCCTGACGCTGCTGCTACCGGCCTGCGGGAAGAAGAATCCGGTAGTTGAGTTCCAGACCACCAAGGGGAACTTCCTGGTGGAGCTGTATGTTGACAAGGCACCCATTACCGCGGGGAATTTCCGCGACCTGGTGAAGAAGGGCCTGTTCGACGGTGCCTCGTTTTACCGGGTGGTACGGGATCCAAGTCCTTATAACCCGATTAGCATCAACGTGGTACAGGGCGGAATCGACCGGATGGAATCGCCGCCGACGGTGGAGCCCATTTCACACGAGAACACCGATCAGACGGGGATCCGTCACCTGCACGGGGTGATTTCGATGGCCAGGGACGCGATTGGGACGGCTTCGACGGAGTTCTTCATATGCATTGGAGACCAGCCCGAACTGGATGTGCGCGGGATGCGCAACCCCGACGGGCAAGGCTTCGCGGCTTTTGGCAAGGTGGCTGACGGGATCAAGGTGGTTCAAGCCATTTACAGCGGATCCGCGGCCGGTGAGGAACTGAGCCCGCCGGTGAGGATCCATAAAGCCAGGATCAAATGATGCGGATACGTGATTTTGCCATCCAGCTCCCGCCCAAAGGGATGCGGATCCTCCGGTTCCCGCTGACCCGGCTGTTGCTTGCCATCATCTTTCTGATCGCCTTCCTGGGTGTCGGGGTGTTCATCTCCAGCTTCATCCGTGGTGCCCTCTTAAATGGTGGTCATCGCCTCCTGGGCGACCTCTTCCAGATGATCATCCTCTCCCTGATGGCCTATGCCGGATACCTCCTCTATTGCGGGCTGGTTGAAGGGCGCGCCCCGGGAGAGCTGAGTGCCGATCGCCTGCTGGTACAAACCGGCAGCGGCCTCCTGATGGGTTTTGGCTTCATATCCTTGATCATCCTGCTGATAGCCATCGGAAACGGATACCGGATCGACGGATGGAACAACCCTTATCTCATCCTGCCGGCCCTCATCATGTCGATCCAGGCCGGTATTGTCGAGGAGATCTTCACCCGGGGGGTCCTGTTCCGGATTGTGGAAGAGTGGACCGGGACCTGGCTGTCTGTTCTGGTTTCGGCGCTGGTCTTCGGCTTTATGCATATCTGGAACCCCAATGCCACCGTTTTCAGCTCCTTGTCGATCGCCCTCACGGCCGGGGTCATCCTGGCACTGCTCTATGTGATCACCCGCAAGCTCTGGGTTCCGATCGGGCTGCATATCGGATGGAACCTCACCCTGGGCGGCATTTACGGCGCTCCGGTTTCAGGAACCAAAACGACGGGCCTGCTCCAAGCCACCCTCGAGGGGCCCGAGTGGCTCACTGGCGGAGCCTTCGGCCCGGAGGCATCCATCCTCACCCTGGCCGTATTTCTCGTGTTCGGAGTTTTCCTGGTCAGAAAGATCATCCGCGACGGCTCCTGGATGAAACCCCTTTGGAGGAGGCGTAATGATTACCATTGAACCGGCCGTCAGGGCCGACAGTCGCGCCATAGCGGCTTTTCAGCTGGCGATGGCACTGGAGACCGAGGATCTCCGCCTGGATCCGGAGACGGTGACCCAAGGGGTTGGTGCCGTTTTTGACGATCCCTCCAAGGGTTTCTACCTGGTGGCACGGGAGGGTAACGATTTGGTGGCCAGTTTGATGATCACCTACGAATGGTCCGACTGGCGGGCGAAGAGCGTCTGGTGGATCCAGTCGCTCTATGTTCTGCCCGCCTACCGGCAGCAGGGGATTTTCAAGCGGATGTTCGGGTGGCTGGCCGTGAAGGCGAAGGAGGGGGGGCAGGTCGGCGGTATCCGCCTGTATGTCGACAACCGGAACACGAGGGCACAGCAGGTCTATGAGGCCCTCGGAATGGACGGCGACCACTACCGTTTTTACGAATTGATGTTTTAGTTTCCCTTCCTGCGGATCATCGTCACCCCGTCGAAGGCGGGCAGCAGCAGGTTTTCCACCCTGGGATCGGATTGGACCAGGTCGTTGAACTCCTGGACGCCCCGGGTGAACCGGTCGCCGGGAGGGAGCTCCCCCGAAACCACCTTGCCGCTCCATAACGTGTTGTCTGCCAGGATAAAGCCTCCTGGCACGACTTTTTCGATCACCGCCCGGTAATAATCGGGGTACTGATCTTTCTCCCCATCGATGAATACCAGGTCAAACGCCAGTTCCATCGCCGGGATGATCTCCAGGGCATCGCCGATATGCAGCTGGATCCTGGAGCCGTAAGGGGATCGTCCGAACCACTGGCGCAAATGGTTTTCCAGCTCATCGTTCTTCTCGATGGTATGCAATTCAGCCTCCGGGGCCAGGGCGGAGGCCATTGACAGGGCCCCATAACCGGTAAAGGTGCCGATCTCCAGGACGTATCGCGGGTTGATCATCCGGCAGCACATTTTCAGGAAAAGGCCGGCGAGATGGTCGGACGTGCGCCGGGGATGGTGCATCTTCACGTAAGTCTCGCGGAAAAGTTCCGCCAGCAGGGGATCTTCAGGGGTGGTGTGGGCGGTGAGGTAGTCCCTCAGTTCCGGCATATCGTCCGCCAGGAGCTTGAAATGATTGTTCATTGGAAAATCAGGGTGGACAGCAGGGCCGGGTCGAACACTTCATTGGAGGTTTCGAGCAGCTCTTCGGCCGTGATCGCCTCGATTCTCCGGTTCACGATCTCCATCGAGTCGAACTTGTTGAACAGCAGGATCGACTTGCCCAGGGTGAACAGCAGGTTCTCCTTGTTGTCGGCCGACATGGCAATTTGTCCCGTGATCTGGTTTTTGGCCCGCCTGAGCTGCAGTGTCCCGAGCTTGCGGGTCCGGAGCAGCTCCAGCTCCTTGTGAACCAGGTTGATACTCTTATTCAGCTTTTCGCGGTCGGTTCCGAAATAGATGGTGAGAACCCCGGTATCGACGTAAGGGGTGAAGGAAGATTCCACGTTGTAGGCATAGCCGTGCTTTTCTCGAAGCGATAGGTTGAGCCTGGAGTTGAGCCCCTGGCCTCCGAGGAGATTGTTGAGCAGTACGAGGTTCATCCGCTTGTGGTCGAGGGCGTTATACGCCAGGTTTCCGATGATGCAGTGTGCCTGATGGGTGCCTTTGTCGATGATCCGTGTGATGGCGCTGTAGTTTTGGAACGGTTTGCGCGCGAAGCGCCGGCCACTGCTCTCCACGAATGAAAAATACTTGTCGGCCAGTTTGGTCAGGTGGGCGAACGGGATATTGCCCACCGAGCATAGGACCATCTCATCGGTGTTGTAGGTGCGGGCCATGAATCTGCGGATGGCAGCCTGATCAAACCGGCCGAGTGTTTCGGGAGTTCCGAGGATGTTCCGGCCGATGGGATGTCCGGCAAAGATCAGCTCCTCGTAATCATCGAAGATCAGGTCCGAGGGGTTGTCGTGGTAGGAATTGATCTCGTCGGCGATCACCTCCCGCTCCCGTTCCAGTTCATTGGCAGGGAAGGTGGAGTTGAACACGATATCGGAGATCAGCTCCATCGCCCGGTCGTAATGGTGGCTCAGGAACCCGGCATAGAAGGCCGTCTCCTCCTTGGTGGTATAGGCATTGATCTCCCCGCCCACGTCATCCAGGCGGCTGAGGATATGGTAGGCTTTCCGCCGCTTGGTACCCTTGAAGATGACGTGCTCGATGAAATGGGCGATCCCGTGCTCCTCATCCGACTCCTCGCGGGAGCCGGTGTTCACCAGCAACCCGAAATAGGCCACCTTGGTGTCGGACGGCAGATGCACCAGGCGCATCCCATTGCTCAGATTGTGCGTAAAATACTCCATTCGCGGCATTTAACGGCCGCAAAGATACAAAATGCCCCTGTGGTAAATCAATATTTTCCACGCGGGTATTTTCCGTATTCATTTTTTGATTAATTTTGTAGTCCATTTTGGCTGGTACCATAGCTCAGCAGGTAGAGCAACGGACTGAAAATCCGTGTGTCCTTGGTTCGATTCCGAGTGGTACCACAAAGAAGGCCGGTTTTGCCGGCCTTCTTTGTTAGATAAAAGACAAAAGATTAAGGAGGGGTGGGGTAATCCATCACGTCGGTACGGGAAGTCAGCTTGAGCTTGGAATAGATGCTGTTGACGTGGGACTTGACCGTGCTGAGGCTGATGGCGCAGATCTCCGAGATCTCCTTGTTCGACCGGCCTTCCCGGATTAAACCGAACACTTTCCGCTCCTGAACCGTCAGCGACTGATAAGGGTTGCGGGCGGATCGCTTCCTCCATCGAAAATAAACCGGCACTCCGGCTCCCGCCAGCAGGGCTGTCAGGACTGCCATTAACGGGATCAGCATCTTTGCAGGCCGGTCCAAGGCCATCTGGGTACGGAAAACCCTGAAATAATCGGAGCCTTCATTCCTCCATTTCCTAAAATACTGTTTCAGGTAGCTCCTGTTCCGGCTAGAATCAATATCAATCCGGCTTTGATACAGGGCGTAAAGGGAGATGAGCGGGTGGCTGCAGGTGTCGGCATAAACCCGCAGCCGGTCAAAAACCGCCTCCCTGATGAACTCCCGGTTCAAATCGGGACCGAATTGGTCGAGTGAGTCGAGAAAGCCAATGACCGAATTGATCTCCTGCAGGGCCTGGTTGGGGGAGAGTCCCTCGAACCGGACACGGTGGATCAGACGGGTGCCGGGCTCGATATACACGGAGAGGTCCGACTGATTATTGGCGACCAAGAAGAGATGATTTTCATCCACTCCGCCGATGATCAGCGAGGCAGGTGTATCATCCTTTTTTGAAAAATGGATCCGGTACAGGTGATCGCCAGCGGGTAAGGTGCTTCCATCAAACTTGAAATCCCCGGAGGGGGAGATCCCGGCTTGCTGAATGATCAGTTTCCTTGAAATGGAGTGCAAATGGGAGAAATCCGGGATAAGGCACAGATAGGCGGTTGGAGCCCACCTCGTGGTGTCAATCCGGATGTGACCCCGTATCGATGGCTGGGCCACCAGGCCTGTCGGTACGCTGAGAGACAGGATTAACAGTAATAACAGCTTCGGGAATTGATACTGGGAGTTAACGGAAGCCATCAAAGTGGTTCTTATCTAATTTTCTCCGGCTGAATATAATCCAGTCCCTTATAATACTCCTGGAAGATCTGGATTTCGACCCTCCCAATGGCAGCAGTGGGCCTGGCCCGGATAATCCAGTCACCCTTGGCGGGGTACCTGAAATTCTTCACCAACTCCCCCCTGACCTGCTCTTTAACGGAGCTATTGGGGCCTGTATGAGTCCCATCGGATTTGACCGTGAACCCGCCCTTTTTTTCACCACCCGGATCAAAAATTTCAATAATCGCACTGCCATCCTCCAGGATGGCGGCGATCTTTAAGTTCAAGTAATTGAATTCATCCGTCATCGTGACCTTGGTCTCCGAAGACTTGGATTCGTTTTTGAATTCAATGACCCGGTGGCGGGAGATTCTGATCTCTTCCTGGGTGCTGACCTCATTCCCGGCTGTGTTAACTTTTGTTATCCCGGCCGAAGATCCCGATGCAGCCTGCGCGTTTGCCTGTCCACAAGCAACGGCCGCGCAGATAAGTGAAATGGCGGTGGTCCTGATCATTTTTTTCATAACGATAAATTTAGGTGAATAATTCGTGATCATCGACTCAAAAGTAAAGCCCCCAATTCCCGAAATGAATTTTTTGGGGTTGGGAAAGAGGTGGAGAAAGGGTTGGAAATGGGATAAGAAGTTGCTGCGACTTCTCATATGAGTTACAATCTTTGACGGCTGGTGCCTGGAAATCCGTTTTAGTGACTATTTTTCCCCCGAATTATACTGACAATGAACGTGCTTCGGCTCATAGCGTTACTGTTGGCCTGGCCTTTGGCCCTGGCTGCCCAGGAGTTTTCCGAGGGGCCCGATTTTCCGCCTTACCCGGTGCCGGATCACGTGAAGCTGAAGTCGGGGCCCACCCTGCCGGCCAAGCTTGATCTCTCCAAGTCAACCTATTTCCCTTCCGTGATCGATCAGTACGGCTGGAGTTGCAACCAGGCCGCGTCGGTCTGGTATCTGCTGGCCTATGAGCTCAACCGGCTGAGGAACGTCAGCGCCAAGCTCCCCGAGAACCGCTACCCGCCAATGTTTACGTGGAATTTCCTCAATGGGGGGGTCTCGAACACCGGCGTGAGCTATTTCGATAGCTGGGAGATCATAAAGGCGGGCGGATGCCCCAACCTGGTCGATTTTCCTGTCCAGGACGACGTGAAATACTGGATGTCGGGATACGACAGGTATTACCGGGCGATGCAAAACCGTGTGATCAACAACTATTCCATCCAGGTGGGGACCCCCGAGGGCGTCCTCTTGCTGAAACGATACCTGTATGATCACTTTGATGGCTCCAAATTCGGAGGGGTGGCCAATTTCCAGATCGCCTCGGGCGGAATGTCCATCGGCGTCCTCCCCGAAAACTCCCCCGACCCGGGTGCGCCGGTCATCACCAGTTTCGGTAGCTATGTAGGGCACGCAATGACGATTGTCGGGTATAACGATTCCGTCAAGTTCGACCTGAACCACGACGGCCGGTACACGAACGACCTCGACATCAACAACGACCGCGTGGTTGACCTCAACGACTGGGAAAAGGGAGCCTTCATTGTCTATAATAGCTGGGGTAACTGGCTCAGCCGCAACGGTATGGCTTATGTTCCCTACTTTGTCCTGGCCCGCTATGGTTTTCAGGGCGGCTTCTGGAACCGCTCGGTTCACGTGGTGGAGGCGGTCAAGAGCTACCAGCCGGTCCTGACGCTTAGGGCATCACTCTACCATTCCAGCCGCGGCACGATCCGGATCCTGGCGGGCGTCTCAGCCGACCCGGATGCGACGAAACCCGATCATATCCTGGATTTCCCTTTTTTCAATTTCCAGGGAGGCCTTCTTCCCTTGACCGACCCGGAGCTCCCCGGCCAACCATTTGAATTCGGGCTGGATATCACGCCGCTGACTGCCTTCATTGAACGGGGCAAGCCGGTTAAGTTCTTTCTGGTCGTTGAAGAAAAGGATTTAGGCTCCGTCGAAAGCGGTACCATCCATAGCCTCGGGATCTATAATCATTTCGGGGCCAAGGATTCGGTGTTGCTTGAGGGGCTCAACATCCCCGTGGCAAATAACGGTTTGACCTATGCGGGATTGGTCAGGAGCGCGGAGTTCAACAAGATCGAGGTGGCCCCCGAGCCGATGGTCTTTGCCCGGGCGGGTGATTATGTGTCCAGGCAATTGTCGGTTACCGGTGCGGCTGCCCCCTACCGGTGGGAGCTGGTGTACGATTATGACCAGACCTTTGGCAGTACCGGCGTCCCTGATGGGGAGGGGACCCTGGTTTATGACTACTCCTTCGGAAACCTGGAGTATCCGTTCGACCTGCCGTTCGACTTCACCTTTTTCGGCAGGCAGTACCGGCAGATCTATATCGGCCCGGATGGCCAGCTCTTTTTTGAGCCGGAAGAGAAGAATTACCCTTATGCCATCGACCCTGCGCTGGTTTTCAGGTCGCGCAAGCGCATCGTTCCGTTCGGCAACCCCATTGACTACTACAATCCTGGCAATGGCATCCGCTATTTCACCAGCGATACGTTAGCCGCCATCACCTGGGAGGGGATGGCTCCTACGGACGATGGCCCGGTTGCGGCGACGATCTGCTGCAAGCTTTATCGTGACGGGAAGATCGTATTTGAGTATGGTGACGCGGAGTTTGTCAGGTCAGAGGCTGGCATCACCCTGGGCCTTTCCAACGGCGACAGCCGGCTCTACCGGCCGGTTGATCCGTCGGAGATGGCGGAGGGGGAAACCCAGATCCTGTTTAAACCGGCCCGGCTGCCTTTGGATCTGCGCCTCGACCCCACCGGCTGGCTCTTCTGCCGCCCCGAGGAGGCCAACACACTCTATGAGGTGCGCGTGAGGGTCAGGGACCGGTTCAACAATACCGGCACGGGATCCCTTTTCATATCGACAGCCGATCCGGATAAGGAGGGCCTGCTGGGCCACAACCAGCCCAATCCATTCATCCACTCGACGGCAGTGAACTTCCTGGTGCCGGAAAGCGGCCAGGTGATCCTGGAAGTGTTTGACCTGGCAGGGCGCAAAATCAACACCCTGATTAACGGGAATCTGATAGCCAACCAGTACCGGGTGGTTTGGAACGGCGACGACCTGAACGGCCGCGATGCCGGGCCGGGGGTTTACATCTTGCGGCTGCTGGCCGGCGACCGGTCGGCAACGGTCAAGATGGTTCGGCTCAATCAGTAATCGAGCGCTTCCAACTCGCCGTTGAGCAAAAAGTATCCATTAACAGCCAGGGTCTCCACATCGTCCTGATCGGCAAAGACGTGGACAGGGGCGATGCTTTCTATCCGCGGCACGATCTCATCCATCACGAACCGGCTGTTGGTCAGCCCGCCAGTCAACAGGATGGCGTCCACCTGGCCATGCAGGACGGTCGCCAGCGCGCCGATCGCCTTGGCGACCTGGTAACCCATTGCTTTCAGAATGAACTGGGCCTGCGGGTCTCCCTGCCTGGCCTTCTGGTCGGCCGCATACCCGTCCGGGGTTCCCAGATAGGCGTATAGACCGCCCTTTATGGTGATCATTTCGAGGATCTCCTCCTGTGTGTATTTGCCACTGAAACAGAGTCTTACAAGATCTCCTGAAGGAAGGCTCCCCGACCGGCTGGGGGAGAACGGCCCATCGCCGTCCAATCCCTGGTTGGCATCGATCACGCGCCCACCGTGGTGAGCCCCTACCGTGATCCCATTACCCAGGTGCCCGACCAGCAGGTTCATCTCTTCATACTTTTTCTGAATGATCTGGGCGAACTTGCGCGCCACCGTCTTCTGTTCCAGGGCGTGGAACACCGATCGCCTTTTCAGTTCGGGATGCCCCGTGATCCGCGCGAAATCCTCATATTCATCCACCACAACCGGCTCAGCAACGCAGGCGTAGGCTCCCGGGATCCGGGAGGCGATCTCCGCGGCAATCAGACCACCCAGGTTGACCACGTCAGATCCGGACACCCCATCACGTAAATCCTTGATCATCTTTTCGTTAACCTTGTAGATGCCCGGCTTGACCGGCTGAATGAGTCCGCCGCGGCTGATGACCAGCCCGATGTGATTGATGTCGATGTCGTTCTTGACCAGTTCCTGGATGATGCGCTCCGACCGGTAGCCGGTCTGCTCCGCATAGGAGCCGAACCGCTCCAGTTCATCAGCGGGATGGGTCACTTTGGTCAGGAAGACCATCTTCCTCTGATGGAAGACCCCGATATGGGTGAATGGCATTCTCGGGTTTAGTGCGAGGACCATTGGCGTTCCGGCAGGATAATTACTGTCCATATGCTTGATTTTACCGGTTAGGATTACGGCAAATTTAATTAATATTGACTCGTATGAAACGTCTGCTGTTAATCCTGGCCGTCTGCTGTCTTGCGACGGGCCGGGGAGTCTCCTTTCAGGTTGCTGATAATGAGGTGGTCCGCCGGTTTTTTGATCAGGCCTTGACCAGCCAGGTTGCGTACGAACAACTCAGGTGGTTGTGCAAGACTACGGCCGGACGCATCGGGGGATCGCCCCAGGCGGCCGCTGCGGTAGAATATACCCGGCAGGTGATGGAGGGTATGGGGCTCGACTCGGTCTGGCTTCAGCCCTGCCTGGTGAAAAGCTGGGACCGCGGTGAGCCCGAGGTTGCCCGGATTGTTTCGGCCCGTTACGGGACCATTGAGGTGCCCTCGACTGCCCTGGGCTGGTCGGTCGGCACGGGCGAGCCCGGATTGTCGGCCCGGGTGGTCGAAGTGACCAGCCTGGATGAGCTGAAGGCACTGGGAAACAAGGGTGTGCAAGGACGTATCGTTTTTTTCAACCAGCCGATGGACCAGACCCTGCCGGGTACGTTCGCGGCTTACGGCAAGGCAGCCTGGCAGCGCACCAATGGCCCGGCCGAAGCCGCCCGCCTTGGAGCCATCGGATGCGTGATCCGCTCCCTGGCCATCGATATCGACGACCACCCGCACACCGGGGTCACCCGCTATGGAGAAGGCGTGAGGCCCATCCCGGCGATCGCCATCTCAACCCGCTCGGCCGAACGGCTTTCCTCGCTCCTGAAAGAGGACCCGGAACTCTATTTCTATTTCAGGACCACCTGCGCCGAGGGGCCCGATGTACCCTCCTTCAACGTGATCGGCGAGATCCGCGGTGCGGAGTTCCCCAATGAGATCATCACGGTTGGCGGCCACCTGGATGCCTGGGACAATGGCGAGGGAGCCCACGATGACGGGGGAGGCTGCGTGCAGGCGATCGAGATGCTCCGCCTGTTCCGCTCGGCCGGAATCCAGCCGAGGCATACCATCCGGGCGGTGATGTTTATGGACGAGGAGGTGGCCCAGCGCGGTGGCAGGGCCTATGCCAAAGAGGCAGCCGCCCGGGGGGAAGTGCACATCGCTGCCCTCGAATCGGACCGCGGCGTCTTTCGCCCCCTGGCACTTGGCGTTGCCTGCAACGCGGAACAGATGAAGAAACTGCAGTCCTGGCAGCCGCTGTTCGACCCGTGGGGCATCCGCCTCACAACAGGCGGTGGCGGAGTGGATATCGGCTTCCTGAAGGAGTACTACCCGAATATCGTCCTGATGGGACTGGTCCCGGATGATGCCCGCTATTTCGGAGTGCATCACTCTTCATCGGACCTTTTTGAGACGGTTGACCGCAGGGAGATGCAGCTGGGTGCCGCAGCAATCACCTCCCTGATTTGTCTGATCGACCGGTATGGCCTGTAATTTGTTGATAGTGCAGAAAAAGGAAAATTTTTCCAGATGAAAAAACTGATAACCGGGATCGCCCTGCTGATCGGCGTGGCCACCCTGCAGGGACAGGTGGTGTACAATCCGAACGTTGCCATCAAGCCCATCCCAACCCTGACGGTTTATAAGGTCGAGACTGCCGACAAGGAAACCTCGATCACCATCCGGATCCGCAATGACAAGGGGCTTGCTCCTTTTACCCTGAAATCCAAGGAGTTGTATATCAGGCGGGTCGGGGAGATGGATAACCTGAAGCTCCTGCGATGGGAAAAGGCCCCTTTCAGTCCCGACCGCAAAGTATTCTCCTTCCTGAACGAGATTTTTGAGTTCACGCTCATATTTCAGGCACTGCCTGCCGGCACCAAATACTTCGACCTGATCGAGAACACCCCATCAAGAGATTTCTATATCCAGGGCATCGTCCTGGATACGGAACTAAACCGATTGATTACTAGGGGATTCACGGCCTTTGAGCGGGGTGATCGGGCCGGGGCGCTGGACGCCTTTACCGAGATGGCCGAGAAAGACCTCTACTTCGAATATGGCCTGGCCTATTTCAACATCATTTACCTCCTCACCCAGATGAACCGGATACAGGAGGCGAAGGAGTGGTACGCCCGGTTTCAGGAGCGGTTCTTCTATGACAAGCAGCTCCTTGAAAATGAACTGGTAAGGCTGGGGATCCGCAGCAAGCTGAATTGAGGCCGGATGGCCGCTCTTCCATTTTTTATCGGTAATTTTGCACGTTAAAATTTCACCGGATGAAATACATCACCCTTTTTGTCACGATGCTCCTGCTTTGTGGTGGATCAAAGGTGCGAGTGAAGGAGGCCACCTCCCAGAAATGGGCCGGCGGCCAGTACCAGTCGGGTTACGGCACCGATTATGTCGTCAACCTGAAAGCCAAAGCACCATCAGGGCAATTCAGCGTCGACGGGATCTTCGTAGATGACCTGTACATCCCGCTCCGCCTTGCGAATATGCCCGGTCAGCCCGAAGATCGAGCCTTCAGGCGGGGAGAAGAATTGTCGTGGCGCGGGGGGCTGGTGTATCGCCCCGACGAAAATGGAACGATGATCCTGCACCGGGCTGAGAACCGGCCCGCCCCGGTGGCGTTCACCGGCGCAGCCCTGATCCGTTATACCTTGAAAGGCCAGGTTAAGTACCAGGAAATCAAGGAGATCAAAGAGCTTGAAATGTTGATTTATCCATAGCAGACAATGAATAACAAACTGATCCTCATAATTCTTGACGGTTGGGGCTACGGCGTCAGGGCTGAGGCGGACGCGATCCGTCAGGCCTCCACCCCTTTTATGGACAGCCTGCTGAAGCGTTACCCCAACTCGAAGCTGAAAACCTCGGGAGAGGATGTCGGGCTCCCGGAAGGTCAGATGGGCAATTCGGAGGTGGGGCACCTGAATATCGGGGCCGGGCGGGTGGTTTACCAGGACCTGGTAAAGATCAACCGGGCTATTGCCGATGGTTCCATCCGGCAGAACCCTGCCCTGGACGAGGCGTTCAGTTACGCGCGTGACCACGGCCGGCGGCTCCATTTCATCGGCCTCATATCTGATGGCGGAGTTCATTCTCTCGACCGGCACCTCTACGCCCTTTGCGATATGACCCGTGATTATGGGCTCGACCAGGTGTTCATTCACGCCATTACCGACGGCAGGGACACCGACCCATACAGTGGCCTGGGCTTCCTGCGGCAGCTCGAGGAGCACCTCAGCCGTTCGAACGGCACCATTGCCAGCCTCATAGGGCGCTACTATTCAATGGACCGCGACAAGCGGTGGGAGCGGATTAAGCTAGGGTATGACCTCTACGTCCACGGCAAGGGAAAGCCCGTTACCAGCATCCTGGATGCTGTTCAGGAGAGCTATGACGAGGGGATCACGGACGAGTTCATCAAGCCGGTCATCAGGGTTGACGAGACGGGGCGACCCGTGGCGGTAATTGAGGAGGACGATGTGGTGATCTGCTTTAATTTCCGGACCGACCGCCTGCGGGAGATGACCATTGTCCTGAGTCAGAAGGATATGCCGGATGCCGGGATGAAGACAATCCCATTGCAGTATTACACGATGACACCCTATGACGAGACCTTCAAGGGGGTTGGGGTCATCTTCGACAAGGATAACGTGACCAAAACGTTGGGCGAGCTGATGTCTGTAAACGGCAAGAAGCAGATCCGTATTGCCGAGACGGAGAAGTATGCCCACGTGACCTTTTTCTTCTCCGGAGGACAGGAGGAGGAGTTTTCCGGGGAGCGCCGGATTATGATCCCCTCCCCGAAAGTGCCCACCTACGACCTGCAGCCAGAAATGAGTGCCTACCTGGTGCGGGATGCCATCGTCAAGGAATTGAATTCGGGCGATCCTGATTTTATCTGCCTGAACTTCGCTAACGGCGATATGGTTGGGCACACCGGGGTCTGGGATGCCATCATCCAGGCGGTGGAGGCGGTTGACACCTGCGTCCAGTCGGTTGTTGAAGCCGCACGCGGCAGCGGGTACACGGCCATCATCATCGCCGACCACGGCAATGCCGATAATGCGGTCAACCCAGATGGAACGCCCAATACGGCCCACTCTCTCAACCCGGTGCCCTGCATCGTGTTGGACGACCGGGTGGCACGGGTCAGGGACGGGATTCTCGCTGATGTGGCGCCCACGATCCTCGACCTGATGGGGATGCCCAAGCCCCCCGAGATGACCGGTACGTCGCTGGTGGAGTACAAATAATCACCTGAACGGACGGTTTAACCTGATTGGCTTATGCTGGAGATTGACCACACCCTGATCAGTTTTGAGGTTCTCCGGAAACAGTTCTGTTGCGACCTCAAGGTTTGCAAGGGTGGGTGCTGCATCTACGGCGACAGCGGCGCACCGCTGACCGTGGAGGAGACGGGCCTGCTCGACGACCATCTGGATGATCTCAGGCCTTTTATGCGCAGGGAGGGACTGGAGGCTTTACTGGAGCAGGGGCTCTACGTGACCGATACCGACGGCGACCTGGTGACGCCCCTGATCAACGGTGGGGAGTGCGCCTATGTGTTCTTCGAAGACGGCATCGCCCTTTGCGCCATCGAGCGCGCCTGGCAGGAGCAGGCCATTCCCTTCAGGAAACCGGTCTCCTGCCACCTGTATCCGGTCCGGATCAAATCCTACCGGCAATATGACGCGGTGAACTTCGACCAGTGGGATATCTGCCAGGCGGCGCTTGCTCTGGGGCAGCGCGAAGGCGGAAGCTCGCCCTCCAGGGGCCCGCTTCTAGAAACCCTATGGAAAACACGATGGAGGGCGGAGCTATGCGACGCCGCGACAACGGCGGGCGCGAGTGGAGTGCCAGGCCCAGCGCAAAGCCCTTACGCGAGGATCAAGGCGTGCCGCCGCCACTTGACACCGGGGGCAAAGTGTCGTTCATTCGCGCCCGTGAAACTGGAGACGCCCTACTACCTCGTGGACGAGCGCAAGCTGCTCCGCAATCTGCGCCGCGTGGCGCGCCTCCGGCGGCGCTCCGGCGCGAAGTGCGTGCTGGCGCTCAAGTGCTTTTCGACGTGGGCGGTCTTCCCGCTGCTGCGCGAATACCTCGACGGCACGACCTCGAGCGCGCTCTACGAGGTCCGCCTCGGTCATGAAGA
>JAWOHI010000368.1:0-3519 GCA_046485255.1 Bacteroidales bacterium | reverse complement strand
AAACAAGCCTATTGTTGAGATTGGGGAAGCGCCGGTTCTTCCGCTGGTCCTGACAGGCCTTGAACCACTGGTCATCCGGCAGGATACCAATTTCATCAATATCGGGGAGCGGACCAACGTGGCCGGATCGAAGCAGTTTGCCCGGCTGATCCGGGAGGAAAAATATGAGGAGGCTCTCTCCGTGGCGCGGGAACAGATTGAGGGAGGGGCAGTGATGATCGATATCTGTATGGATGACCCCCTGCTGGATGCGGCCGAGGCGCTGACCCGGTTCCTGAGGATGGCCGGCACCGATCCGGATATCTCCAGGGTACCCTTTATGATCGACTCCTCCCGTTTCACCGCGATCATCGAGGCCCTGAAGAACGTGCAGGGCAAGTGCGTGGTCAACTCCATCAGCCTGAAGGCGGGTGAAGCGGCCTTTCTGGAGCAGGCCCGCCTGGTGAGGCGATTTGGGGCAGCCGTGGTGGTGATGCTCTTTGACGAGGTGGGCCAGGCCGACACCCTGGAGCGCAAGGTCGCCATCGCACAAAGATCTTATCAGCTGCTGATCGACCAAGCTGGCTATCCACCTGAGGATATCATCCTGGATCCCAACATTCTGGCAATTGCAACCGGACTGGAGGAGCACAACCGCTACGGGGTTGATTTCATCGAAGCCACCCGCTGGATCAAGGAGAACCTCCCCGGGGCGCGCGTCTCCGGCGGGATCAGCAACCTCTCCTTTGCCTTCCGGGGCCGCGAGCCGATCCGCCAGGCCCTGCACGCGGTTTTCCTTTACCACGCCATACGCGCAGGGATGGATATGGGCATTGTCAATCCCGCCCTGATCCAGGATTATGACCAGGTGGAGCCCGCGCTGCTGAAGCTGGCGGCGGATGTGGTGCTCAACCGCCGCAAAGATGCCACCGACCGGCTGCTGGCCTATGCGGAAAAGGCTGTGGAAACGACGGACCAGGCCAATCAGAAGGCCGGCGAATGGCGAGGCCTTGAGGTACGGCAGCGGCTGGTACACGCACTGGTGGCCGGTATCGCTGATCACGTGGAAGCCGATACCGAAGAAGCCAGACAGCTCTTCCCCTTTGCGCTCGATGTGATCGAGGGGCCGCTGATGGATGGGATGAACATCGTGGGCGACCGTTTCGGGTCGGGGAAGATGTTCCTGCCCCAGGTGATTAAAAGCGCGCGGGTGATGAAAAAAGCGGTTGCTTATCTCACTCCGTTCATCGAGGCCGAAAAGAGGGGCGGGAGCGACGCAAAAGCCGGCCGCGCGGTGCTGGCCACCGTGAAAGGAGATGTGCACGACATCGGAAAGAATATTGTTGGCGTCATTTTGCAATGTAATAATTATCAGGTTATTGATCTGGGAGTTATGGTAACGGCCGACCGGATCCTCGAGACGGCCCGGAAGGAGCAGGCTGATTTTATTGGCTTGAGCGGGCTCATCACCCCGTCGCTGGAAGAGATGGCCTACGTGGCGCGTGAGATGGAGCGTGAAGGCTTTGACATCCCTCTTCTGATCGGCGGGGCCACCACCTCCGAGTTGCATACGGCACTGAGAATCGACCCGGCCTATTCCGGTCCGGTGATTCACGTCCGGGATGCCTCACGCGTGATAAACGTGGTTTCGGGCCTCCTCTCCCCAGAGCGGGGCGCCGGTCAGGTCGCCACCGTTAAATCAGCCTATGCGCGGCTCAGGGAGGAGTATGCCGGCCGCGACCGCACCTCGGGGTTCATCTCCCTGGAGGAGGCTCGTCGGAACCGCTTCGTAACGGAGAAGGTGGCTGACGCAAAGACCACCGGGGCCGGGATCCCTCCCGCCAGACCAGGTATCACCGGATTCATTGATTGTCCGCTTGGGGACCTGGTGCCGTACATCGACTGGTCCTTCTTTCTGTATACCTGGAACATCCGGGGCCGCTACCCGGCCATCCTGGAAGATCCGGTCAAGGGTGCGGAAGCAAAGTCCCTGATCCGTGATGCCCGTGAACTTCTCGAAGAGATAATCCATAATAAGTGGCTGACAGCCAATGGAATGGTGGGAATCTTTCCCGCCAGGGCCCACGGCGATGACCTGCTTGTTTATGACCCGGATAACCCGGATTCTCTTCTGGAACGGTTCCATTTCCTTCGTAACCAGGAGAAAAAGGAACCGGGAACGCCCAACCTTTGCCTGGCTGATTTTATTGATGACGGTGAGCGGGGCGGGGGAGGTCATCTCGGCTTCTTTGCCGCCACGGCCGGCATTGGTGCCGATGCGCGCTCGAAAATTTTTGCAGATCAGCACGATGACTACCGGGCCCTAATGATCAAGGTGCTGGCCGACCGCCTGGCGGAGGCTTTTGCAGAGTTGCTCCACGAAAAGGTGCGCAAGGAAATCTGGGGATATGCGCAGGCTGAGTCGCTGACCCCTGATGAGATGTTGGGTGAGCAATACCGCGGCATCCGCCCTGCTATCGGTTATCCGAGTTGTCCCGATCACCAGGAGAAGCTGACACTCTTCCGGCTGATCGATCCGGAAGGGCGCACCGGCATCCGTCTGACCGAAACCCTGGCTATGGACCCCGGTGCCTCGGTGGCCGGATTCTATTTTGACCACCCGGAATCGAGGTATTTCCAGGTTGGCCGCGTGGGCGAAGACCAGGTGCTCGATTACGCCAGACGGAAGGGAGTGCCGGTCGCAGAAATCGAAAAGATCCTGATCACCAACCTGAACTACAAATGAAAGTCGTACAGCATATCGCTCAGGCCGTGGGACCCCGGGTCTCCTTTGAGATCCTCCCACCGACCAAAGGATCGAGCATCAGCACATTGTTCGAAGCGCTCGATCCCCTGATGGAGTTTAAGCCCGCCTGCATCAACATCACCAACCATCAGCCCGAGATTGAATACCGGGAGCGACCCGACGGGTTGCTCGAGCGGCGGGTAGTCAGTAAGAGGCCAGGAACCGTCGCCATCGCGGCAGCCATAATGAACCATTACCGGGTGGATGTAGTGCCCCACCTGATCTGTGGCGGCTTTTCGAAGGAGGAGACCGAGAACGCCCTGATCGACCTGCATTACCTGGGTATCCAGAATATCCTCCTGGTCAGGGGCGATGCCAATCCGCAAACCGGCCGCTTCGTGCCGGCACGGGACGGTCACGAGCACACCATCGACCTGCTGAGACAGGTGATCGACCTGAACCGGGGGGTGTACCTCGACCGCGACCTGCCAATGCCTGAACCGACCGATTTTTGTGCCGGGGTGGCTGGTTACCCCGAAAAACATATCGAAGCCCCAAATTCCGAGAGCGACCTCTGCTTCCTAAAGGCCAAGGTTGACGCCGGGGCCGAATACATCGTGACCCAAATGTTTTTTGACAACTCGAAGTATTTCAGTTTTGTGGAGGCGTGCCGCAAGGCTGGGATTACGGTGCCGGTTGTTCCCGGGCTAAAACCGGTGTCCATCAGGAAGCACCTGAACCTCCTGCCCCAGTCGTTCAAGGTGGATCTGCCGCCCGAACTGTCAAAGGCGATC
>JAWOHI010000293.1:0-4679 GCA_046485255.1 Bacteroidales bacterium | reverse complement strand
CCGGGATGGAAGGAATTACCGCCTACGGCAATGCGCTGTACTTCCTTTATCCGAAGAAGCAGTATCCTTATTATAGCAGGTTGTATCGGTATCAGATTTTAGATAATCCTTAGAGAATTTCAGGGAGATCATACCGTCCGTGAGGAGGCCCCCGCTCTTCTCACGCCAGCGTACAGTCGATCCCCTCTTCCAGGAACTGGATAATCAGGCTTTCAAGCGGATAGTCCGGATCCTGCTCAACCACAAGCGGTTGCCGGCTGATCCCGAATTGTTCATATTTCGGAACACCGAGTGGGTGGTAGGGTTCGAGGTTGATCTCCCTGATTCCCAAATCTTCCATCAAATGGATGATCCCGACGATATTTTCCCGGGTATCGGTGATCCCCGGCACGACAGGCAGCCGGATGATGATCTCTTGTTGCTGATCCGACAGATATTCAAGGTTCTGCAGGATCATCCGATTGGATTTGCCGGTGTATTGCCTGTGCTTGATGGGATCGGCGAGCTTCAGGTCAAACAGGAACAGATCGGTGAATGGCAGGATGGCCTGGAAGCTCTCCCGGCTGCCGTATCCGCAGGTCTCGATGGCCGTATGAATCCCCTGCAACTTACACATTTCCAATACTTCACGCAGAAATTCAGCCTGAGCCAGCGGCTCCCCGCCGGTAAAGGTGACGCCTCCGCCTGAGTTCAGGTAGAAGTCGAGGTCCTTGGCGATCTCTCCAACCAGCTCCCGCGAGCTCATCGTGAATCCGCAGAGGCTGAGGGCTTCGTGGGGACAGGCCTCTAGACAGGGATGGTCCGGGCAATCCAGGCAGATGCCGAAATCGATCCGGACAGATCCATCCAAAGGCTTGATGGCGCCAAGGGGGCAGGCTGAGGTGCAGGAGTGGCATCCCCGGCACCTGAACTTGACATACCGGATCTGGGCCTGTTTGAGATGGGATTCCGGGTTGCAGCACCAGGCGCAGCGCAGCGGACAGCCTTTCAGGAAGACCAGCGTGCGGATGCCGGGGCCGTCGTGCACCCCGAAACGCTGGATGTCGAAGAGCTGGCCGCTAAGCATCCTGTAGCGCGTGTTCGGTCCGGCAGATCACCTGATCCTGGAGAGCCTTGCTCATCTCGACCCAATAGGCGGAGAAACCGGCCACCCGCACCACGAGATCCCGGTAGTTTTCGGGGTGGAGCTGGGCGTCGCGCAGCATATCGGAGTCCACCACGTTGAACTGGACGTGGAACCCGGGCTTCTGGAAGTAGGTCTTGATCAGCGCCAGCAGGTTTTTCGATCCCCGCTCACCCGTCAGGGCCGTGGGGTGGAACTTGAGGTTCAGCAGTCCGCCGCGGATCCGTGTGTGGTCCACCTTGGAGGAAGAGCGGATCACCGCCGTCGGGCCGTTGCGGTCGGTGCCCGGATAGGGCGAGGTTACGCCGTCGGCCAGCGGCTCGCCCCGGAGCCGGCCGTCGGGGAAGGCCCCGCACACGCGCCCGAAGGGCACCGGCGTGGAGATGGCCAGCATCGAGGGGTCGTAGGGCTCGCCGAGGTAGTTCAGCTGGCCTTTGACCCAATCGCAATAATCATTGAACAGATCGAGGAAGATGTCGTCGACGTAATCGTCGTCGTTGCCCCAGTGGGGCACGCGGAGCGCCTTCCGCCGCAGGGATTCAAATCCCTGCCAGTTGGCCCCGACGGCTTCACGGAGCTCATCGAAGGTGCAGACCTTATCCTCGAAGCAGAGTTTTTTAATGACAGCCAGGGAGTTGGCCACGTTGACCATTCCGGAGGAGAGGGAGGTGACCGACCGGTTGAGGATGGCGCCACCGTCGTCCATATGCTTGCCCCGCCGGATGCAGTCGCGCACAAACACGCTGCAGAAGATCAGCGGTACCGTATCCCGGTGGGCCATCATCACGTAGTTCCAGTATTGCTGCCAGTTGCGCACCGTAGAGTGCATCTGGTGGATAAAATATTGACGGATAGCCTGATAGGATCGCAGTGGGCGCTCCTCGAACATCCGTATGCCTGATTCAGGGTCGGTTCCCCCGTTGAGGACGAGGTCGAGGATCTTGCCGTGGTTGACGAATCCGGCCTGCACGATCCCGTAGGACATTCCCTGGAGGGTGGGCTCGGTGCATCCGCCCATCGCCGAATATTTACGGATCTGGTCGATGGGGAGTCCGCTGGTGTCCAGTTCGTGCCGGATGTAAGTTTTTTGGTTGAAGAAGGCAGGGTAGCCGACGCCGGTCTTGACACATTCGGCCGCCTTCATCAGGAAAGCGGGATCCAGCCGGTCGTCATACCAGACCGACAGCGTGGGCTGGGTCATCTGCATATTGATCTGCGCCTGGAGGATCGCCATTGAGAGCGCATTGCTGGCCGGTTCATCGTTTTCATCCACCCCGCCGAGGATCAGGTTCTGGTAGAGGTTGCCGTGCCCCAGTCCCTGCCAGGAGAGGCTGGCGATGTATTCAATCTGGGTCATCTTGACAAACAGCTCCTCGAACAGCTCCACTGCATCATTGAAGGTGGTGGCCGGATCGGCGGCATACCAGGGGAACAGGACCTGGTCGAGCTTGCCGGGGGAGTAGCCCAGGTGGGATCCTTCGATATGGCCGAGGATGTAGGTGAACCAGAACGACTGGAGGGCCTCCCTGAAGTTGCGTGGCGGGTGCATCGGCACGTGGCTGCAGGTCTTGGCGATTTCCAGCAGCTCGATCTTCCGGCCGGGATCGGGTTCCATCACTGCCAACCGGGCGGCTTCGGCGGAGTAGTTGAGGGCGTATTGGATGGCTCCTTTCAGCGCGATGATGGCGCTTCGCCAGAAGTGGATCCGGGAGGAGTCTTCGGCGCTGGCGGGGCTGGCCTGGCGGAGGAGCTCCTCGATTTCCTGGATGATGGCGTTGTAGCCCCTGGAGATCGCCATCTCAAAATCCAGGATCAGCCTTCCTTCGGGGCAAGGCTCGTGGGGAGCGGTGTAGAGGCCTATTTTCCAGCCGTTTTCGATGAATTGGGCCTGATTGAAATGGGTTTTCCAGAGGGCATCTCCCTGGGCCATGAAGCATTTGTCCTCCCAGTATTCGCAGATCCGGCGGAACTCGTCCAGGTCGGAATGGCTGATGAGGAACTTGCCGGAGATCACGGACAGCTCCGTGCCGGAGGCTTTCCGCAACACTTCGGCGATGCCTCCGCCGGTGCCTGTTTCCGCGTGTTTGGCCTGGGCATCCTGTTCGAGGTTCCGCATTTCGCGGAGGAACGGATCGGCTGCGTAGTTGACATAGGGTATGGCGCCGCGGAGGTATCGGGTCTTGTTCCCCACGAGGCGGTCGTGCGGGTGGATGACCGGGGTGAGGTTTTCCATCGCATCGGCGTGGTTTCGTGCCCGTCGCTCCTGTGCTTCGAGTCCTCCCGTGTTTTGGTGTGAGCGGGTCAGGTGCCGGATGTACTCGATATCGACCATCAGCGGGGCCTTGAGGTACCGCTCCTTGAAGAAGGCGGACCGGGTGGTGGAGGGCCGGCCTTTTATTTCTCTGGAAATCATGGCTTAGCAGGATGAAGTTTGGGATTGGTAACCAAATTTAACCAAAAACAGAGAGTTGTCAACTCTTAAGAGTTGTCAGCTGTAGTTGGAAATTCTGGAACAGTCATTAAATCAATAACTTAAAATGGCCCAAAATAATCCAATGACATAAATAGACTTTCTAAAGTTCAGAATTTCAAAGAGTTATTATTCGGATCAAAGAGTTGACATCTCATAATAGAGTTGTCATCTTTTCCTAACAACATGTAATCCAAGAGTTTACAAAATGGACTAACGATATAATCTTCTGATTAACAGCTGATTGTGAAAAAGTTGTCAACTCTTAAGAGTTGACAACTCTATCTATTTAACCTCCGTCGAATACAGGTTCATCAGGGTATTCCCCACCATGCTCTGGTGCGTGAACCAGATCCGGTCGTTGTATACCCGGATGTTTTCAACCGAATGAAAACCATCCAGGTGGTGGGTGTATTCCACCTGGCCACTCGTGGGATCCACATAAGCCAGGTAGTCGGTGCCGGAGAGGGTGTAGTGCAGGAAGAGGCGCCCGGTAACCGGATCCTGCATCATGTCAACGTTTTGGGCATTATCGGGCAGGCTGATTTCCATATCTTCCGGATCAAGAAAGGAGAGCGTGTATTTCCAGAGATGACATCCACGGTCCTCGAAAATAAGATAGGTGTTCCTGAAACGGAAGATCCTGGCCTGAATCGGCCGGTAGTCAAGCTGCTCCTGCGCCCGGGCCGTGAACGCATCCGAGGGATCAAAGGAGGCCTCGCTTCGGGATCCGCCCATTCCGAAGGATCCCATATTGATATTGGGTATCCTTCTGTGGCGAAACGACTTGGCCTTTGCTTCTCCCCGAAACCGCTCACGATCATAGGATTTATGAACCACCGTGACAGTCGTATCGATGAAATCCACCACGGCGAATTCGTGAAGCAACCCATTGTTGTAACTCCACCTGAAGATGCCATAATGGCCGAGGGTCATCTGTAGGTCAAAGAGGTTCTGCTCCCAGCCAGCAAAATCGTGCCGCTTGCCAATAAAGATATCCCCGTCTTTGTAATCAACGGTTGATAAAAAGTCCTTTCCTTTCAGGTACACCTGGTCGAATGCGTCCTTGTAAAAATCGGTTTCCCG
>JAWOHI010000264.1:0-12879 GCA_046485255.1 Bacteroidales bacterium | reverse complement strand
CGGGCCACCTACCCCCACCCGGGCAGTGCCGGATCTGGTACCCGGAAAGGCCGCCCGGGCAACAACCGCCGCCGGGACCGTGCCCTGTGCTTCAGCAACGCGTGCCGGTCGGCGCGTGCCTGGTGTACGGCGACTGATCGCACTCGTCAGCTTGCCGACTGCCGGTAGTACCTGGTCCTGCTTGGAACGATTGGGGTGATCTGGCTTTTTCTTGTTGTTCTGCGCAGGGCGCAGGAGGCGGAGGCCGGGCGCAGGGAGTCGATGCGCAGGGAGATCCTGGAACTGCAGCTCAAGTCGGTGAGGAACCAGCTCGATCCCCATTTCACCTTCAATGCCCTGAATTCCCTGGCTGCGCTCTCTTGCACCGGTGACCAGGAGGGAGTGAACCGGTTCATCAGCCACTTTTCCAGGCTGTTGCGTAATTACCTCGACAATTCGGACAAGATTTTGGTTCGACTGACGGATGAGCTCGAATTTCTTGACAATTACATCGAGCTTCAGCGGATCCGGTTCGACAACCAGGTGAGTCTGGATCTTGCCGTCAATGATGACGTCGACCTCGAGAGGATGATCCCCAAGATGCTGATCCAGACCCACGTGGAGAATGCGGTGAAGCATGGAAGGAGGGGCACGGGGGCACAGGGGCACAGGGGCACGGGTGAGGCAGGGTTGAAGATATTGGTTGAGGTCAGGGAGACGGAGGAGGGACTGTCCATCGTGGTTCAGGACAATGGGGTGGGGCGCGGGCATAGCGGGGCTAACCGTTATGAAAGTACCGGCAAGGGTCTCAAGGCCCTGGAGCGGATACTGGAATCAGTCAGGAAGCTGTATGGTCTGGATTTTCGGCAGCAGATCACCGATCTGGTTGATGAGCAGGGGAATGCGAAGGGGACGAGGGTGGAGGTGAGGGGGGCGTAGATTTACGATTTACCATTTACGATTTACGGGTTGGGGCCTTCAAAGAAATGCATCTCCCTCACATACGCCCACACCGCCGGGGGCAGGAAGTGGCGCACATCACGGCCCTCCCGGATCGCCGAACGGATGAAACTGGCGCTGATCTCGATCAACGGTGCATCCACCAGGGTTACCGACGGGTGGGCGAGAAGCTCGTGATTTTCAACAGGCGACCGGTGACCAGTGACCGGTGACCCATTTCCATCCTGACCGTTATCCCCCGTAAATGGTAAATCGTAAATCGTAAATTGATTCCCTTTCCTCGGATATACGAACAGCCTATGCTCCTCCAAAATCCGTTCCGGATCCTTCCAGCGGTGCAAGTCGGGGAGCTGGTCGGAGCCCATTATCAAAATGAATTGATAATCAGGATGCTGCTCTTTCAAATGAACCAGCGTGTCAATCGTGTAGGAGGGTTTGGGCAGGTTGAATTCAATGTTGGAGGCCTTAAACCGAGGATCATCTCCAATGGCCCGATTGACCAACTCAAGGCGTTGGTAATCAGGTAAAAGGGAATTGGTCGTCTTAAAGGGGCTGAGGGGACTCACCACAAACCATACCTGGTCGAGATCGGTGTACTCCACCATCCAGTTGGCGATCATCAGATGACCGTTATGAATCGGGTTGAACGACCCGAAAAAGAGACCGATGTGCTTATCCTTTGTCATCGAGGAAGTTCCTGACCAACCGCTCCGCTTCAACCAGGGCCGTTTCCAGCCGGTCGTTCAGCAGGGTGATATCGAAATCGAACGCATAGGTCATCTCAAACTCTGCTTTCGCCAGCCGCAGGCTGATCTTCTCGGGTGAGTCGGTGCCCCGGCCCTCCAGCCGTGCTTTCAAGACCTCGAGCGAAGGGGGCATAATGAAGAGGGATAACGCCTGGTTCCCGAAGATCCGCTTCAGGTTGAGCCCGCCTCTCACATCCACATCGAACAGGACAGAATGGCCCTGCCGGTGAATGCGCTCAATTTCCGACCGAAGGGTGCCGTAATAGTGGCCGGCATAAACCTCCTCCCATTCGATGAACTCCCCCGTGTCAATCCGGCGCGTGAACTCTCCGGCCGACAGGAAGTAGTAGTCTTTCCCTTCCACTTCACCCGGACGCATTCCGCGGCTGCAGGCTGAAACCGAAAATTCCAATCCTAACCCTGCCGCCAGCAGATGTCGCGCAATGGTCGTCTTGCCCGATCCGGACGGGGCCGACAGGATCACCAGCTTAAGGTCTTTTGGCCACATAGTTCTGTTTATAAAACGTTTAGGCTCTGTTCTTTCAACTTTTCCAGCTCATCTTTCATCTCCACCACCAGCCGCTGGATGTCCGAGTCGTTGGCCTTCGAACCGATGGTGTTGATCTCCCGGCCAATCTCCTGGGAGATAAAACCCATCTTCCGGCCGGGCGACTCCTCCACTTCCAGGGTCTCCAGCAGGTAATCACAATGGTTCTGCAACCGGACCATCTCTTCGTTGATGTCCAGCTTTTCGATGTAGTAGATCAATTCCTGCTCAAACCGGTTCTCGTCCATCTTGATCCGGTCAGTTATCTCCTTTAAAGCCAGCTTCATGCGTTCCCGGAGCCGCTCAATCCGATTCTTTTCGACCGCCCGGATGCGCCCGAGACGATCCTGTATGATCCGGATCCGTTCCCGGATATCCTCACCGATCGACCGGCCCTCCTGAAGCCTGAAACGTTTGACTTCACCGATGCACTCGCGCACGGTCTCCATTACCAGCTTCCACTCTTCCTCATTGAAATCCTGCTTCTCCACCTTGATGACGTCGGGCAGACGCATCACCACCGGCAGCAAAACATCCATCCCGGGTAACTCCAGGGCGCCACTCATTGCTTTTACCTGATCCAGGTAGTCGAAGATCACCGCCTGGTTGAGCGTAACCGTTCGGTCGGTTCCCTCCGTTTCCAGCCAGATGCCCACCTCGATTTTGCCCCGTTGCAGCGTCCGCGCCAGTTCGCTGCGCACCTCACTCTCCCCCTCGCGGTAGATGGCGGGCAATTTGAGGTAAATATCAGCCTGCTTGCTGTTCAGGCACTTGATCTCCACATTCACCGTGTGGCTGTTGAGAGCCCTGACCGCCTTCCCATAGCCGGTCATCGATCTGATCATAGGTATCGGTATTTAGGACAAAGTTAACAGAATGCGTAAATTGATGCGTATTCCGGCATTGATTAACTTTGGCAAGGCTATTGTAACAGAATGAAAAACCGCACAATGAGAATCGCACTATACCTGCTGGCCGGCGCCCTGGCCCTGATGGCGACGCTCCCCGGATCCACGTTCAAGCCCATCGAGAATGATCTCCAAAAGACGTGGAAAATAATAGATTCGCTTGAGAATCAAGGACTCTATCGGAGCGCTCTGGATGCTGTCAACCTTATCTACCGGGATGCCCGTTCCCGGTCCGACCAGCCGAATGAGATCAAGGCGCTGATCTACAGGATGAAATACCAGCAGGAGCTGAGCGAGGAGGGCAGGGCAGCAGCCATCCTGGAGATGCACCGGCAGCTGCCGGATAACCGCCCCGTGGTGGAGGCTCTCAAGTATAGCCTGCTGGCGGAGCTCTATTACCGTTATTACTCGGTCAACCGATGGGAGATCCTCCAAAACCCGCCCGAAGCACCTGAAGCTTCCCAAACCGGGATCACGACCGAAACGTTGAAAAAGTGGAGCCCCGAACAGTTCTTTCAAACCATCTCCGGATATTACGGCCGCTCCGTGGCCGAGCCGGCCATCCTAGCCAAGGCGCCTGTCAGCTCTTTCGGCGACCTCTTCACCGGGAGTCCCGCGGATACGCTCAATCAGCCAACCCTCTACGATATCCTGATGAAGCGGGCCGTGGATTTCTCCTCCAGCCTGCACGAATTTCCCATTTTTAGGCTCAAGCCTCCCATCCTCTGCCAGGAGAACCTTTTCAATCCGGCCGGCGAATTCATCGCGGCAGTGCGACAAGCGGATGATGATCCTAATAATCCCTGGCTCCTGACCCTGAACTGGTATGCCAGCTGGCTGGAGTGGCGTCTGGCTGCCTTAAGCCCTCAAGATCAGACTAACACTGGATCAAGGGCTGCCTTATTGACCGCCAACTTGTCCCGGCTCCGCTATGTCAGGGAGAACGCCTGTCACCCCAAGGCAGACAGCCTCTACCGTCTGGCCCTGGTCGGGCAGGGAGAAAGCCTTGAAAATGACTCGCTTCAAGCCAGGGTTTTCCTTGAGCTGGGAAGGTTTCACGCCGCCCGGTCAGACCGGTTCGTGCCAAATAGCAGGGATACATCCCAATACAAGAGCGACCGCAAGGAAGCGGTGGCTTGGCTGGAGAAAGCTAATCGCTGGAGCCAGACTATTGACGGCAAGGAGAGCCGCAACCTGCTGAACAACCTGTTGCAGCCTGTGCTGCGAGCTGAGCTGGTACAGGTTCAGCTCCCCGGGCAATACTTTCCGGTCAGCCTATGGTATCAGAACACGAAAACCGTTTTCTATCAGGTTTATCCGTTCAGCGCCCTCAACTATTACTCGAACTGGCTCAGCCGCCAGCCGGAGGATAGGCTTCACGGCCTCACTACCCAGGTTCCAATCAGGTCGGGCCGCTTTCAACTGCCTGATGATGGCGATCTTAACGCACACCAGGTC
Source organism: Bacteroidales bacterium (assembly GCA_046485255.1). GTDB lineage: Bacteria > Bacteroidota > Bacteroidia > Bacteroidales > UBA12481 > UBA12481. Next base: position 8,281 of record JAWOHI010000264.1, on the reverse strand, counting down.
AACGTGATACTCGATCCGCTCCCCGTCGGTTTCCACCTGCTGGTTTGGTCGGCCGAGGATGCCCCGGCCGGTGATCCGGCAACCACCTCATTGGCTCCCGTCACGGTGAGCCGGATCGGCTGGGTGACCCGCCCGGATGAATCGGGAGGCCGGGAGTTTCATTTCCGCGACCGCGATAGCGGGGCGCCGCTGCCATCGGTGAGGGTGATCCCCTGGTACCAGATCTGGGACGACCGCACCAGGAATTCCGTGCTGGAGGGCGGTCGGGGACTGCTCGCGGGCAAGGATGGGTTCCTCAGCATACCCGCCGGGGGGCCGGGCCAGAACGACCCGGCCCGCCGGGCCTACCGGATACAGGCCATCGCCGGCCGGGATACCCTGGTCAGCCCCGACCTGTTCTATCCGGGTTATGGCCGCACCGGCCGCAAAGCACAGACCACCGCTACCATCCATACCGACCGGACCCTCTACAAGCCGGGTCAAACCCTCTTTTTCAGGGGAGTACTGATTGATCGCTATCCCGATTCCCTGGCCATCCACCGGGCGGATTCCGTCGTGGTGACCTTGCAAGATCCACGTTATCAAGCTATTGAATCCATTTCCGTTCCTGTCGATCCCCTCGGTTCCTTTACCGGAGCCTTTCAACTTCCGCTCAAAGGCCTGACTGGCAATTACTTCCTGCAGACCAGCCACGGCCAGGCCCGCGTGAGGATGGAGCAATACCGTCGGCCCGGTTTTGATATCAAGGTTGATCCAGACCGCCGGGTCTATCTCGAAGGCGACCAAATATCCGTAAGTGGTTCATTGACAGCCCTCTCGGGTGAACCGGTGCCGGATGCGGAGATCACGGTAGAGGTGGACATCCAGGCCGGGGTTCATCCGGTGCGATGGAATCCCTGGGCGGGCCAGCAGATCAGAGTCCACTCGGAGAGGATCAGGGGCGATGCCGGCGGACGGTTCGATTGGAAATGGACCACCCTGCCGGCCCGTCAGAATCCTTATTCACCCGGTGGGATCTCCCGCTACCGGGTCACCTTGCGGGCAACCGACCCGAACGGGGAGACTCAGGTGGAAGAGCTGACCATCGATTGCGGTCGGGAGAGCCTCCGTTTCGGCCTCGAATTGCCATCGAGTGCCCTGGCCACCGACTCCATCCGTATTACGGGCAACGCCTTCAGCTCCGACGGCCGGCACGTGACCGCAACCGGCACCATTCGGGTCGAAAAACTGGCGATGCCGGATGCCGGGCTGCTGAATCCCCTGATTCCGCTACCCGACCGGTTCATTTACACGCCAAAAGAGTGGACCGGCAAGCTGAAAAACCTGCCTTACTGCCAGGAACATCAGATCGATCATTGGCCTGTCGTGAAAACGCTATATCGGGATACGATCCGCATCGACTCCTCGCGGATGATCACCCTCCCGCCCGCTGGCAACGCAGGGGCCGGCTGGTACCGGGTATTCCTGTCCCCTGACGATACTCCTGCGGGTACCGCAGTGATTCGTCACTTTTACCTGGAACCCGTCAACCCGACCCGGATACCTCCTGGTCAGCCCCTCTGGGCCAAACCGGCCTCTGGCCAGTTGAAAGTGGGCGACCAGTTCCAGTTGAGCCTCGCATTTCCGGAGAAGAGTTACTGCCTCATAGAGATCCAGCTTCGCAATGAAACCTTGACTACCAAATGGTTGCAGGCAGGTTCCAAAATGGTTGCTTTAACCTGGCCGGTAACCGAGCAGTGGCAAGGGGGAGCACGGGTCCGAATCGTGGGGATCCGCGATGGCCGGACCTTTCACAAAGACCTGTCCGTGTTGGTCCCCTGGATCAATAAGAATCTTGATATAACCGGTCTTCAAGTTCCTGAAAAGGTTGAACCGGGCGACACCATCCGCTTAAAGATCAAGGTGATGGATGAAAATGGAAGTCCGGTTTCCGGATCTATGGGGGTGACGGTGTACGACGCCTCGCTCGACCGGATCGCACCCCACGACTGGAGCCGCCTGACGTGGCCCGGTGTTTCGGCAAGACCCACCTGGGAAAGCGCCCCCGCCGTAACGAGCCGCTCGGAAACGCTCTACAGCCGGCAGATCGACTGGGTTTGGGCCGAACCCGTCAGTCCGTTGGAATTCAACTGGTTTGGTATGGGATATTACGGCATTGGCCGCTTCGGCGAACCGATGATGATGAAGTCGGCCGTAGCCGACCGCGGTTCGGGAAGAGTGGAAGAGGCCGCACTGAACGCCCAGGCAACAGCCGGGGGAGAAGGAGCCGTGGCCGAGGACGCCGCCCTGCCATCCACCGGGGATGCCCCGGCGGACGATGCCGCTTTAGCCCCGGTGCAGATCAGGTCGGATTTCAGGGAGACAGCCCTGTTCGACGGACAAATCCTGACAGGCGCGGATGGTTCAGCCGAGCTGGAGTTCACGGTGCCGGAGGTGTTCACCGAATGGCGGATCCTGGCGGCAGTACACGATAAGAATCTGGCAAACGGCTACTATTCAGGCATTTTTGCTTCAGCGAAGGATCTGATGATCCGCTCCAATTTCCCGCCCTTCCTGCGGAGTGGCGATACGGTTGACTTGGCTGCCCGCGTGGGTTGGTACGGTTCAGGATCGATCCGTATCGTGACCAGCCTCGCCCTGACCGATGCCTCAGCCAATCAGGTGATGAGTTACGACCCGCTGGAATCGGTCATTCAAAAGGGCGCCTCCGTGCCCTATTACTGGCGGTTCAGCCCGACCGGGGAGGCCGGTGGAGCGATACGGTACCAGCTGGTAAGCCGGGGTGATGGCACAGGCGATGGCCTGACCGATACCATCCCGATCTATCCGGATAATGTAAGGCTATGGAAATCAGAGCCCTTCTTCTTCAATACGCCCGGCAGACGGTCACTGACGGTCGGAGAGAAGCCACTTGAAGCCCTTATGGAGATCACCACAACGCCGGTCTGGCAGGTGATCCAGTCGCTGCCCGAGGTGGTCACCCGGGAGCGCGACTGCTCCGAGTACTGGTTCAGCCGCTTCTACCTGGCCAACCTCACCGGTTTCATTGCCCGGAGCTTCCCCGACATCGCCGAATGGTTTATGAGTGAGCCGGTGGAGGTTATCCTGGATTCGCTCAGCCATCCGCTGTTAAGGAACGCTGATATCAAGGGAACCAATTGGGAATCAACCATCTGGAGCCCCATTCGAAAGACCGAGGAGGCCCGCATTAAACAGATTAAGGAGTGGATGGACCCGGAGAAGCTGGCCGGGGAGGTGGCCTATTCGTTTGAAAAGCTCACCGATTTGCAGCGGCCTGACGGGACCTGGCCCTGGTTCCGGGGGATGGGGCCCGACTGGTTCATCACTCAGCAGATCCTGGCTGGTTTTGGGGAGCTGAAAGCCTGGCAGGTGATTGACATCACAAGGATGCAACGGGGCAATTCAATGATAATCAGGGCTATTGAGTCGATGGATAGCTGGCTGAGCCGGCAACTTGAGGAGCTCACGCGGGTCGATTCCACCCTGAAGCAGGAGGTCCAACTGAACCCGCTGGTAATCAATTATCTCTATTCGCGAGCCTACTTTGTCGGCCTGAGCCAGTCGCCCCGCGACGAGATCGCCTATCTCTACTTTATGGACCGGATGGGGCAAGAGTGGGTTAAACACGAAGCTCCGCTCCAGGTACTGATGGCCATCACGCAGGCGCAGGTTGGCCGGATGGCTGGAGCCTCAACCATCTACCGATCGATCCGGGAGCGGATGGCCTCTTCGCCCGAGATGGGGCTCTACTGGCCCCGAAAAGGCTATGCATCAGCGTGGTACCACTGGGATATCTGGATGCAGAGCCGCCTGATCGAGCTGTTTGCCGCGGTGGAGGAGGGCAGGGGTGAGCTGGATCAGCTGAGGCTCTACCTGCTGCACCAGAAGCGGGGGCGCGACTGGGGCAACGGGATGGTGGCCGGGTGGGCTGCCAAGTCGCTCCTGTTCTATGGGTCGGCGCTGCTCCAGCAGCCTGCGGTCATCGGGTTTAACTGGGGTGGTGAGCAGTTCAGCCCGCTGCGGGTACGGACCGGCTCCGTGGCTCCCAACGGTTACTACCGCTATGGCTGGAAGGATCCGGCGGAGATGCCAAATGCCAACAAGTTGGAAGTGAGGCACGAAGGAGGCGGACCGGCCTGGGGGGCGCTCTACACGCTCAACAGCCATCAGCTCGACGAGCTGGCAGCTACGGATGGCCCGCTGAAGATCGGACGGACTCTGATGATCAGGAACCAGGCAGGACAGTGGACGGATTACCGCCCCGGAACCGACCTGATGGTGGGTCAGGTGGTGCGGGTCAGGCTGACGATCACCTCCGACCGCGACCTGAGCTACCTGGAGCTGAAAGATCATTTGGGAACCGGTTTTGTACCGGTCGGGGTTCTTTCGGGATATCATTACCAGCAGGGGTTATCCTGGTACCAGGCCCGTGAGCCGGAGGCGGTGCTGTTCTATCTGCATACCCTCCCGCGGGGTACTCATACGATTGAATATCAGGCCGTACCGGAGCAGTCGGGCCGCTATTTCGGGGGGTATTCCACCCTTCAGAGTCTTTATGCCCCGGAGTTCCGCGCCTGGTCGGGTGGGGTGAGGGTGAGTGCCGGGCGTTAGCGCGACACTGGCTCGAGCTCCATCGTGAAATGCCGCAGGATCGGGGCCTCCCGGGTGAGCCGGTATCCGGTGCGGATAGCGCCTGCCCGCTCCATGACCTTCCCGGCAACGGCCGCGGTGTAGCGGATGTGATCGGAGGTGTACACCCGCCGCGGGACGGCCAGTCTGACCAGCTCCAGGGCGGGAAATCGGTTTTCGCGGGTCACCGGGTCGCGGTCGGCCATCAGGGTGCCGATCTCGGCCGTCCGGATGCCCCCCTCACGATAAAGTTCAATGGCGAAAGTTTGTCCGGGAAACTCCTCCCGGGGCACCAGCGGCAGGGCCTTGAGCGCGTCAACAAAAATAGCGTGGCCCCCGAATGGTTCCAGTACCGGCACGCCAAGCCGCTTCATCTCCTCTCCCAGAAAGGCCACCTGCCCGATCCGCCAGTCGAGGTAGGCCAGCTCGGTCGACTCCCGCAACCCCTGCGCCAGGGCGGCCATATCACGACCGGCCTGGCCGCCGTAGGTGAGATAACCCTCAAACATTATGTTGAAAACCGATGCCTGCCTGAAGAGCTCCTCCTCGCGCATTGCAATGAATCCCCCAATATTGACGATGCCATCCTTTTTGGCCGACATCGTGGCGGCATCGAAATAGGAGAACATCTCCCGAACGATCTCGCGGATTGACACCCCTTCGTACCCGGGCTCCCGCTGCCGGATGAACCAGGCATTCTCGGCAAAGCGGGCCGCATCCATCACCAGCAGCTTGCCAAACCGGTCGGCCAACTTCTTGACCCCACGGATGTTTTCCATCGAAATGGGTTGTCCGCCAGCGGTATTGCAGGTGGCCGTGATAAGGATAAACGGAATGCGATCGCCACTCTCCAGTAGTACTTTCTCGAGCAGGCTGAGATCGACATTACCCTTGAACGGATGGATCAGCGTGGTATCGAAAGCTTCCTGGATCGTACAGTCGACCGCCTCGGCCTTCCTGAACTCGATGTGCCCCTTGGTGGTGTCGAATTGGGCGTTTCCCGGAACCCGGTCACCCTCCTTCACCAACACTGAGAAGAGCACGTTCTCTGCGGCACGGCCCTGGTGGGTCGGCAACACGTGGGTGAACCCGGTCAGCTCACCGATGGTTTCTTTCAGTTCATAATAGGAGCGCGATCCGGCATACGATTCATCCCCGGTCATTATGGCCGCCCACTGGCGGTCGCTCATCGCACCCGTGCCCGAGTCGGTGAGGTAGTCGAGAAAAACCCGTTCACTCCTGAGATTGAACAGGTTAAAGTGGGCTTCCCTAAGCCAGGATTCACGCTCGTCGCGGGTGGAAGGATAGAGGGATTCGATCGCCTTGATCTTGAAAGGTTCGCAGGTTGGAAGTGTCATCTGTAAAATAGTTTGATCCCGGTTTCGTTAAGTGTCTTGGAATGGGCAAATTTCGCAATATCGGGGGAATTATGGGTGCGTGCGGCCGGTTTTTGTGTCCGCCTTTTGTAATTTTGAACCCTATTGTGTTAAACGATTCAAGATGAGAATCCAAAAAGTTTTTTTTGCAATTCTGGGCCTGATCCTGCTGGTGATGCCGGGATTCGGACAGGTCAATCATAATCACCAATGGTACCGGGATACCCTTAAGATACCCAGGGATTCCATCATCCGGATGCTGATCGTCAAGGATTCCCTCCTGGGAGTGGCTAAAATGGATTCGGTCAGGCTGGCCAAAAAGGTCGCAGTAGCTGAAAGAAGCAAGGATTCCCTCTTTAACAGGCTATCGGAGATGAGGATGGAGCGGGAGCTGGATTCCATCGAGCGGATCAGGCAGTTCGAACTTACCCGGAATTTCAACCAGCGTGCCCGCTGGGAGTTGATCGACCCCGTTGATGAGATTTACGAGGATTCGGTTCGCGGTGCTATGGCCGACCTGCTCAACCTGGTTTTTGAGGATACCGCCTTCTCCCCCTATCCCAGGCAGCTCAAGTACAGCTTCTCCCGGCTGGTGCATCATCTGATCAACGACTCGATTCATTTGCAAATCATTAATCTTAAGCAAGATACTATTCCGTTTGTCTTAAAAGCCAACCGGGCCGATTCGACCGCCTTCTTCCTGATGAACGTCAAACAGGATTCGGCCAAGGTGTTTCTCAGGAGTCACGACCGGAACACGATGGTGATGTGGCTGGAGGAGGGGCTCGACCTGAAGCGGCTGTTCAGGAAGCACGTGACGGCCGATATGATAAAGGTCAGTTGGGCCAAACCCGATAAATACCGGATTGCCAGGAGGCCGGTTCCTCAACCGGCGCCGAAAATTTGGGATACCGGCGCCGAGTTCAGCGCCACCCTCTCGCAGGTGGCCTACTCCCATTGGGCCAAGGGGGGAAACAACAATATGGCCCTGAGCACGGAGGTCAAGGCCAGGGCTAATTATGTCAAGGGAAGCCTGCGGTGGGATAATCTGTTCTGGTTCCAGTATGGGTTGCAAAAAGCGGAGCTGGTCAGCCTGAGAAAGAGCCAGGACCGGCTGGAGATCCGCTCGGCATTGTCGCATAAGGCGTTCAAGAAATTTGACTATTCAGTGGGGCTTAACCTGATCACCCAGAGCTTCGCCGGCTACGACTACCCGAACGATTCGGTCAGGATATCGCATTTTCTGGCCCCAGGCATCCTGGATCTCAACGTGGGTATGGTCTATCGTCCAAACAAGAAGTTCACCGCCAACTTTTCTCCTGCCTCCGGAAAGTTCACTGCCGTGCTCGACAGCACCCTGGCGCAGCTACCTCGATATGGTAACCAGGGCAAGTTGATCCGGCCGGAAGTTGGGGCCCGGGTCACCATTGATTATAAAACATTGCTGTTCAATAATGTCAATCTCAACACCCAGTTGAAGCTTTTTAGTAGCTATGTCAATCATCCTGAGCGGGTTGACATCGACTGGTATATGGCACTTGACCTGAAAGTGAACAAGTATTTGACCACTTCGATCAAGACCCAGCTGATGTATGACGATGATGTCCTGATTCCGCTATTCGAAATTCAGGATGGCAAGAAGGTCAAGGTTGGTGAAGGCAAACGGGTGCAGTTCTGGGAATACATCGGTGTTGGATTCAAATACCACCTGTATTAGCCTAATTCAGGTATAGGCTGATGACGGTAAAGGCCGCGTAAAGCAGGCTGGCGATCCCGTTGGTCGTCCCGAAAGCACGGTTCACGCGGCTCAGGTTGTCCGGCCTGACGATCAGGTGCTGATAGATCAGCAACCCGGTGAAAACCAGTGCGCCACTCCAATAAATCCAGTTGCCCAGGGCGTACCACCCCACCAGGATCACGATGGATGCGGTGACCAGGTGCAGCGCTATGGATGCTCCCAGTGCACTTTTTACCCCAATCCTGGCCGGTATGGAATGAAGCTTCATTGCACGGTCAAAGTGCTCATCCTGAAGTGCATAGATGATGTCAAACCCGCCCACCCAGGTAATTACGATCCCGGAGAACAGTAGGGGAAGCCAGTCGAACCGGCCGGTCACGGCCAGATAGGCGCCGATCGGCGCCAGGGAGAGGCCCAATCCCAGGATCAGATGGCAGAGCCAGGTGAAACGCTTGGTATAGCTGTAGCCTAAAATGATGATCAGGGCCACCGGGGAAAGGTAGAGGCAGAGGGGATT
>JAWOHI010000111.1:0-5836 GCA_046485255.1 Bacteroidales bacterium | reverse complement strand
GACGGACGGCTCGAACTTATCCAGCGACTGCTGGTTTAGCAGGATGGCGGTGTCATATTTTTGGAGGACGGGTGAACTGATCCGTTCATCGCTCAGGATAACCGTCACGTTGGCGGTGCCGCCCCTCATCTCGGGACCGTAGGAGGGAAACCAGCTCACCTCCTGATCCTGCATTATCCCGGAATAGGCCAGGATCTTGCCCATTGATAACACGCCCTGTCCGCCGAATCCGGCTATGATGATCTCTTCGGTCATAATTTCCTTGATTTATTGATTACTAACCAGTTTACCCTCCACCTTGATGTCACCAAGAGGATAATACGGGAACATATTTTCCTCCATCCATTCATTAGCCTTTACCGGCGCCAGTTTCCAGCCCGAGTTGCAGTTGGAGACGATCTCCACCAGGGTCAGGCCCTTTTTCTCTTTCTGTGCCTCGAGCGCCGTCCGGATGGCTTTTTTCGCCCTTCTGACGTTTCTTGGTGTGTGAACCGATTGGCGGGTGACGTACCAGGTTCCGGGAAGCTGCGCAACCAGCTCGCTCATTTTCATTGGGTTACCCATCGACTCCAGGTCGCGGCCGTATGGGCTGGTCGAGGTTTTCATTCCCTCCAGGGTGGTGGGAGCCATCTGTCCACCGGTCATCCCGTAGATGCCGTTATTGATAAAGATGATGGTGATGTTCTCACCCCGGTTACAGGCGTGGATGGTCTCGGCGGTGCCGATGGCAGCCAGGTCACCGTCCCCCTGGTAGGTGAACACGAACTTGTCGGGCCAGCAGCGCTTGATGCCCGTAGCCAATGCCGGGGCGCGGCCGTGGGCAGCACCCTGCATATCCACGTTCATAAAATCATAGGCCAGTACGGAGCAGCCTACCGGTGCTACGCCTATGGTGTCGGACTGGATGCCCATCTCCTCGATCACCTCCATCAGGATTCGGTGGGCGGTGCCGTGACCGCAACCCGGGCAGTAGCTCAGGGTTTTGTCGGTCATCAGGGAGGTCTTCTTGTAAACCAGGTTTTCCGGCTTGATGATATCTTTAAGATCCATAACTATTTGCTGATGAATTTGTTAATCAGAACATTCAAAACTTCTTCGGGACTCGGGATCATTCCGCCCATACGTCCGTAATGATCGACGGGAGTAGTACAGCCCACCGACAGGCGCACGTCTTCGACCATCTGGCCGGCGCTCTGTTCCACGCTCAGGATGCCCTTCATTTGCGGTGCGAGCCTGGCGATCGGCTTGGAGGGGAAGGGCCAGAGGGTGATTGGCCGGAGAAGACCCACCCTGATACCCTGTTCCCGGCCTAGCTGCATCGCCTTCTGGCTGATTCGGGCCGATGACCCGTAGGCAACGAACAGGTATTCGGCATCCTCGGTCATAAACTCCTCAAACCGGACCTCATTCTCGGTGATCTTTCGGTACTTGGCCTGAAGCTTGAGGTTATGCTGCTCCTGCCTGGCGGCTTCCAGATCGAGGGAGGTGATGATATTATGCTCACGGTCAGGAGTTTTTCCCGTGGTCGCCCACGTCGGATCAAACTCGGTAAACCGGGCCCGGTGTTCGGAGAGTTCCACCTTCTCCATCATCTGGCCAATGAGGCCATCGGACTGGATCAAGACCGGATTGCGGTACTGGAAGGCCAGGTCGAACCCGGTAAAAACAAAATCGAACATCTCCTGCACCGAAGCGGGGGCCAGTACGATCAGGCGGTAGTCGCCGTGCCCGCCTCCCTTGGTCGACTGGAAATAGTCGGCCTGTGAAGGCTGGATGGTTCCCAGTCCCGGGCCGCCCCTCACCACGTTCACGATCAGGCAGGGCAGCTCCGCGCCTGCACAATAGGAGATCCCCTCCTGCATCAGGCTGATACCCGGACTCGATGAGCTGGTCATCACCCGCTTGCCGGTCCCGGCCGCGCCATACACCATATTGATCGAAGCCACCTCGCTCTCGGCCTGCAGGACGATCATCCCGGTCCGTTTCTCCGGCTGCTCGGCCATCAGGTATTCCATCACCTCCGACTGCGGAGTGATCGGGTATCCAAAATAGGCGTCGCAACCCGCGCGAATAGCTCCCTCAGCAACCGCCTCATTACCCTTCATCAAACGTAATTCCTTCATCATTAAGCATTTTTATGATTAATCCGATACTTTAACCCGGTACACGGTTATCACACCATCCGGACAAACAACCGCGCAGTTCGCGCAACCCACGCAATCCTGCTGCCTCTCCTGATACGCATAGTGGTAACCCTTGTGGTTAACCTCAGCCGACATTGCGATCACGTCATTCGGACAAGCAACGCGGCAAACCTCGCAGCCTTTGCACTTCTCCACATCGACAACGATCGCTCCTTTTACTTTAGCCATAGTTTCTTATTTACGATTTACCATTTACGATTTACGATTTAACCTAACACCTGAAACCTGAAACCTGAAACCTGAAACCTTACACCTTACACCTTACACCTCATCCCTTCCCAAAATCTGTATTGAACCGCACCAGCCTCTCCTCTAGTACCGGGAAGAGCGACGGGTGTACCTGTGAAACGCACGCCCGGATGCCTTCCGTGCGGGTGCTGCCCGATATTTCGAGGGAGATGGCGCTGATCCCATAGTAGAGCAGGTTCTCCAGCAGCTCATCTCCACTCATCCCCGGGTAGGCTATGGTGAAATAGAACCCGTCTGCTATGGGTTCATCAATATCCGTATCATACACAATCCTGAACCCGTTGTCCAGGAAGACCTGTTTCAGTATTTTCGCCCTACGGCCATACTCCTTGACATTCTCGACGAAGTCAAACACCCCGTCGTTAGCCGCTTTCAGCATAGCCGCCAGGCCGTACTGGGCCGAGTGGCACACCCCTGAGGAGAGGGCATAGAGGGCTCCGTAGATCATCGAGTAGCCAAAGCGGTTGCTGGTATAATATCTTAACAGATCGGGATAAACCCGGTTGAAGAGGGGTTCGCTCATCGTGACAAACCCCACCCGTTCGCCAGCGAAAGAGAAGGCTTTTGAGCTGGAAACCAACAGCATCCAGTGGTCGCAATAGCGGGCGACGGTTGGCTGGTACGGCGGTTCGCCGGGATGGGAATAGTCTTTCCTGAAGTCCATCCCGAAATATGCCAGGTCTTCGATCACGATTACGTCGTACTGGTCGGCCAGCCGCCCAATGGTTTGCAGCTCTTGTTCGGTAAAGCAGATCCAGGAGGGGTTGTTGGGGTTGGAGTAGAGCAGCGTGGAAACCTTCCCCGTGGCCAGGTAGGATTCCAGCTTCGGGCCCAGCTTGTCGCCACGGAAATCGTACACGTCGAACGACTCAAAATCGTGACCCAGCACCCGGCACTGCTGTTTCTGGACCGGGAATCCCGGATCGATGAACAGGGTCCCCAGCTTGTTGCGGTCGGAGCGGTTGGCTACCATAAAAGCCACCATCGCGCCCTGCATCGATCCCACGCAGGGAACGCAGGACTCCTCCGTCACCTCTACATCGAGAAAGAGCTTGATGAACCGGCGCGCCTCCCGTTTGAGCTCGGGCACGCCCTCGATCATCGGGTACTTGGAGGCCACCCCGCGGTGAAGGGCGGCTATCTCCGCCTCAATGCCAATTTCGGGCGGTTCCAGTCCCGGAACGCCCATTTCCATCCGGATATACTTTTCGCCGGTGATCTGCTCAATGATGTTGACGAGCCTGACGATTTCACGGATTGAAGCACGCCCCAATCCGGGGAGCCTGGCCAGGGTGATCTGTTCCCTGACTATCTCGTGATCGATGGGTGTGTTTTGTACCATGGAGCAAGATAAAACAATTTATTTGACCGCAAAATGAGAATCATCAAAATCCTTGCATATGATCCACGTAATCTCCGTCCAATGTCCGATAGCCCCGTAACAGGTTGGCAGTCAGGCAGGCATGGACCGGAACAATCCCCACGAACCGGCCCGGCCTGAGGCTTCTGATAATGGGAGCAGGTGCATCGATGACGCCGTGCTCCTGGGAAAGGGAGACGAGCCAGCTACCGGGCAGCGGCGCTCCCCATCGCCGGCCGTCCCATTCGACCAATTGCCCGTAAATCTGCTGGTTGGAATCCATCAGCCTCTCCTTCGACAAATGAACCGCACCCCCATAGATCACGGCCTGGTTTCGGCGGGGGTGCACCGCCACCACTGGACAAGCCACGATTCCGGCCACCTGGTCAAAGCTACACGACCCGATCTGCATCTGCATCAGGTCGTAAAAGACAAAGTTGCCGGGGCGAATTTCATTTGGACCGCCAAAATCTTCCATCACGCTGCAGGAGGGAGTATCTCCAACGGAGATGAGACAGTTGGCGGGCTCTGGCATCCAGGACCTGATCATTTGCATCGTGGCCAGGGATGACAGCGCCACTGACCTCACCTCCTCCGCGGATCGGGCGGCATAGGTATGCCCGGCGTGCGTCAACAAGCCCTTGAACCGGAGGTTGTGCGAGCGGGTGGCGGCAGTGGTGATGGCCAGGATCTCCTCCCGGTCGTCCGGCTCCAGCCCGGTCCGGTGATAGCCGCTGTCGATCTTGATGTACAGGTCAACGGGCGATGCCAGCAGCCTGTCGAGTTGCTCCACGGTCGGCAGATCCGCGACAACCAGTCCCAGACGGACAGCCGAAGCGAGACGGTTGAACAGGTCGATCTCCGGCAGGTTGACCGGAAAGGCGACAGTGATGTCGCCCCAACCGTCAGCGGCAAAATAGTCGGCCATAGCGGGTGAGGAGACCGAAATGGCGGTCACTCCCTCATCCCTGAACCAATGGCCGATTAGGCGCGACTGGTGGGTTTTGAAGTGGGGCCTGAAGGGAACCCGGTTCCGGGCTGCCTTTTGAGCCATTGCCCGGATGTTGGACCGGACAACCAGTTCATTGATCACATATGTCGGCCTGATCAGATCCATAAAAAAAAGAACGGCAACCGAGGTTACCGTTCAGGATAAGGTTTTCAAACTCCAAACTCTTTCTTTAGCTGTTCCACCCATCGGGCGATCCGGTCCGGGGTCTTGTCCGGCTCATTGTCCTCATCGAGGGGCAGTCCGAGGAACTGGCCGTCCCTTAAGGCCATTGATTCATCGAAGGTATAGCCCTCCGTGGAGACCTGGCCAACCAGGGTGGCCCCGTTCCCAAGCAGGGTGTCGGCAATGACGGCGATATCGTCCACGAACTTGAAGGAGTAACTGACCTGGTCGCCCAGCCCGAAAACGGCGCAACGCTTGCCGGTGAAATCCATCTTATGCATTTGGGTCAGGAACAGATCCCAGTCGTTCCTCTCATTCTGGTCAGACCAGGTGTGGGTTCCCACAGTGGGGGCACCAAAAATCAGACGGTCGAAGCCGCTTAAATCGCTCTCGTCCAGATCTCTGACCAGCAATACCTGACACTGGTTGCTTCCGAAAGCCGCGTCTATAAGATGAGCCACCCGTTCGGTGCTTCCACCTTTGGGCCCATAGAGAATGGCAATTTTTTCCATAAAAACAGATTTATGTGTAAACAAAAATAATAATTCATCAGAGCTTTTCAATTCGGATCCGGGCGTCAACCGCCACCACCTGGTCGGGCAATCCCATCACCGGATTCAGATCGAGTTCGGCGATTTCCGGAGCAGCCGTTACAAGATTTGATACGCTCAATATCAACTCCTTCCAGGCGGCGATATTCACGCCGGGCTGCCCCCTGACGCCTTCCAGCATCTTCCGGCCCCGGAGCCGGCCGATCATCTCATCCACCTCGCCTGCCGTCAGAGGGGCCAGGCCGGGCTGCACATCCTTGAGCACTTCGATGAAGATGCCTCCGAGCCCGATCATCAC
>JAWOHI010000099.1:0-7237 GCA_046485255.1 Bacteroidales bacterium | reverse complement strand
TCGGGAACAACGTGGGCCACGCGATGACCTTCGTGGGATATAACGATTCGGTGCGGGTCGACCTGAACAACGACGGGCTTTACACGAACAACCTCGATATCAATGATGACGGGGTGGTGGATATGCGCGACTGGGAGGTCGGGGCCCTGCTGGCGGTGAACAGCTGGGGCAACGGCTGGGGCAAGAGCGGTAAGGCCTACGTCCTCTATAGCGTGGTGGCGCGTCAGGGCAACCGGGGCGGCATCTGGAACCGCTCGGTGCACCTGCCCAAGGTACTCAGGGAGTACACCCCCCAGCTCACGATGCGCGTGGTGATGCGGCACGAGTCGCGCGAGAAGTTCCGCATCCTGGCGGGATGCTCCAACGACCCCTCGGCCACCAAGCCGGAACATTGGCTCAATGTACCGCTGTTCCGCTTCCAGGGAGGAGATCGGCCGCTTCAAGACCTAGAAAACCAATCGGATCCGGGCAGGTTTGAGTTCGGGCTCGACCTGAGCCCGCTCCTCACCCATATCGAGCCGGGAGAGCCGGTCCGCTTTTTCCTGGTGGTGGAGGAGCAAGATCCCTTCGGGGAGGCTTCGGGAAGGGTTGATGAGATCTCCGTCATCCATTATGGCGACGAGGTAACGGAAATAGTTGGTGATCAACGAGATATCAGCATTCAAAACAATTCTTTCACCTATATCAGCCTGGTCCGGACCATCGAGTTCGACCCGGTGACCATCGACCCGCCCCAGGGCAATGATTTCAGGGCGGGCGAGCCGTTCTCGATACAGCTCACGGCCAGCGGCGGACAGGCCCCCTACCGGTGGGAGCTGGTGAAGGATTATACCCAGGAGCCTTTCGTCCGCCAGTATGAGCCTATCAGCGGCGACACCCTGTCGGAGTGGGACCGGGAGATCCGGTTCACCCCGATTGAGCTGCCTTTCGACTTCCCCTTTTATGGCGAGAAGTTCCGCACCGTGGTGGCCGACATCAAGGGGAGCATCCATTTTGACAACGAGTATGGCGGCTATCCCTACGTGGTTGATAAAGACCTGGTATTCAGGAGCGGTAAGAGCATCGTTCCCTTTGGAGCCGATATCGAGGTGAACATCGAGAGCGACTGCCTGGTGGTGCAGGTGACCGATTCCGTCGCCATCTTCCAATGGAATGCATCGGTTTACACGGGTTTGAAGGTCTATCCGGTCAAGGTGATGGCCTGCCTCTACCCCGACGGGCTCATCGAGTTTCTCTACGGGGCGCGTGCCCGGCCACCGCAGGGCGACTATCCCTGGATCTCCGGAATATCCAACGGCGATAACCGGCTGTATAAATATTCACAGGTGAACGACACCCGCCTCACTTTCGAGCATTACGGCATCCGGTTCAGGCCGCTGGATTATCCGGCAGGCCTGACCCTGACCGACGACGGACTTCTGAGCGGCATTGCCCAGCAGGACGACCATATCTGGTCCATCCAGGTCAAGGCAACCGACCGGCTCAGCCAGGCCGCTTTCGGTGCGGTTTCCATCACCACCGTTGATTGGGAACTGACCGGCACGCTCGGGCAGAACTATCCCAACCCCTTCACCCGGATCACCAGCATCGGCATCAGGCTCGGGGCCGAAACCGATGTCACCCTGGAGATCTACGACCTGCAGGGCCGCAAGGTCAAGGAGCTGGCCAACCGCTCCCTCCCCGCCGGTGAACATCTTTTCTACTGGAATGCCCGCGATGAGCAGAACCGCAACGTCCTGCCCGGCCTCTACCTCTACCGCCTCCGCACGCCCAAGGGCGTGGAATCGGGGAAAATGATGCTGGTGCGGTAGAGGGCAGCCCCTAACCCCCTGGCTGAAGCTTTCCTCTAACCCCTGGCTAAAGCCAGGGGTAATTAATAGGTGGCCTCAAAAGCTAAGGCGTTGGTTAATAGCACCCTCGGCCCCTTCCTAATAGCCCCCGGCTTTAGCCGGGGGTTTAAGGATAGGTGGAAGCCCCCGGCTTTAGCCGGGGGCTAGAAAAAGATTGGTAATTTTTTCCGATAGGGCAATGATCAGGCATCCATATATGGAAAATCAATTTTATGCCCCATATCAGCATTTGGGTTCATGTGGTTTGGTCGACAAAGAGACGCATTCCTAATATAAATCGCCGGATTCGCCCTGGAATTATCAAGCACATAAAGGATGTTGCCAAAGAGAATGGCCTTTTCATTGATGCGATCAATTGTTATTTCGACCATATTCATTGCCTGATATCAATGACTCCTGAGCAGAGCATTTCCAAAGCGGTATTTTACATAAAGGGAGAATCATCATACTGGATCAATCAGCAGGGATTGGTAGACGGGAAGTTTGCCTGGCAGAATGACTATTACGCTGTTTCAGTGAGTCCCAGGGCTCTCGACAGGGTTCGGAAATACATACAAAATCAGGACCAACGACATCGACGGTCAACATTCGATGCTGATATACAGCAATTTTCAAATGTCATCCCTAAAACCCCTGGTTGAGAGCTGGGGCTAATGAACTTTGGGATCAAGGGTTCAGAATCGAAAAAAGCGCCTGCGCCATTGGCAGGTCCACATTATGGGTGATCTTGATGTTGCTCTCCTGGCCCTGGGAGAGGTGGACCGGATTGCCGGCCTTTTCCCAGACGGTGGCATCATCGGTGAACGTGGGGTCGTAATCCAGGACGTAGGCCAGCTTGATCTTGTTCAGGTCGAAGATCTGTGGCGTCTGGATCACCCTGACGTGGGAGCGGTCGAGCACGCGGTTGCCCTCGTGATCCATCCACCGCAACGAATCGCGTGGCGCGATCGCCGGGACGGCGTTGGAGTAGGCGGCCGCCTCGGCCACCAGCTGCGCGATCACGGGCACCTGGATCAAGGGCCTCACCCCGTCGTGAATGGCCACCAGCCCTTCCCCATCCAGGTGGTCGAGGCCGTTCTGCACCGAATGGAAGCGGGTGTCGCCACCGGTCACGATATCGTGCGACTCGCGAAAATGGTACTCCCGGCAGAGCGATTGCCAGTGGTCGACCTGATCGGCCGGCAGGACAACCGTCACCGGAACCACCGGATCGTACTGCCTGAACGCCAGGATGGAATGCATCAGCAGGGGCTTGCCCCCCAGCAATAAAAACTGCTTCGGGAGGTCCAACCCCATCCGCGACCCCTTGCCCCCGGCAACGATGATAATTTGTAGCATTGACTCTCCTATTATCCCCCGGCTGAAGCCGGGAGCTATTGATAAATGACCCCGAAAGCAAGGGGCCGAATCATTGCGCTATGACCCCCCTCTCAATTCCCCCCGGCTTCAGCCGGGGGTGCCCCTATGCCCCTGTGCCCTACTTATACAAATACCTCTTGATGCTCCGCTTTGGCGTCTTCTCAAATTCGGCATCGAAAACCTCGATGGCAGTCACCTGCATGTATTTCGGCAGACGGTTGTTGAGGGCGATGCGGTTCTTGTCCATCAGCTCATCGAGGTCGTCCTTGGTGAGCTGGTTGGCTTTCATATACTCGGGGTCGGAGTGGACCAGGGCCACCAGCTTGTTATTCCGGTCGACCACCACCGATTCGGTGATCCCGGGCATATTGTTGAGCCTGGATTCAATCTCTTCGGGATAGATGTTCTGCCCCGACGGGCCCAGGATCATATTCTTGCTCCGTCCCTTGATGTAAATGAAGTGGTCCTTGTCGAACACCCCGAGATCGCCCGTGCGCAGCCAGCCGTCTTCGGTGAAGGTGGCGTGGGTGGCCTCCGGGTTCTTATAGTACTCTACCATCACGTTGTCGCCCTTGACCATTATCTCACCTACCTCATTATAAGGATCATAGGAGTCGATCTTCATCTCCAGCGAATCCACTGGCCGTCCCGAGGAGCCGTTGCGGTGCTCCCTCCAGTTGGCGTAGCTGATCAGTGGGCCGCACTCGGTCATTCCGTAGCCGATGGCGAACTGGAATCCGATCTTCTTGAGGAAACGCTCCACTTCGGGGTTCAGGGCG
This sequence comes from Bacteroidales bacterium, assembly GCA_046485255.1. Lineage (GTDB taxonomy): Bacteria > Bacteroidota > Bacteroidia > Bacteroidales > UBA12481 > UBA12481. The sequence goes on along the minus strand of JAWOHI010000099.1, from coordinate 3,249 downwards.
GCACCGCCCATCACCACCTCCCGGAAGCGCCCGCCAAAGGTGTCGGTGAGCGACTTGCAGATCTTCTTGTGGATCAGTCCATTGATTCCCGGCAAAGCCATCAGCACCTTGATCGCGGGCTTGCTGATCTTCGGCTTGATGCGCGAACCGTAGATCTTCTCCATCAGCAGCGGCACCAGCATGATCAGGTCGGGCTTGATCTCGGCGAACGCCTTGACGATGATCGCGGGCGACGGGATCTTGCCGAGCATCGTGATATGACAGCCCAGCGAGGTGGGAAAGATGAAGTCGAACGCGCACCCGAAGGTGTGAGCCAGCGGCAGCATCGCCAGGATGCGGTTGCCGGGCTCGAGCGGCATATTTTCCTGCGCGTACTCCAGGTTGGCCATAAAGGAGCGGTGCGTCAGCACTACGCCCTTCGAGAATCCGGCCGTTCCGGAGGTGTAGTTGATGGTCACCAGATCATCGGACCCCACCTCGGGCAGCACGAAGTCCGACGGGTTAAACCCGTTCGGATAGCGCGCGGCAAACGCTTCCAGGATGCCGGCCATATCCTCCTTCAGACCCTCTTCGTTCGAATAGACCAGGCCGAAATCCTGCAGGCTGACCATCGCCCGAAGCCTGGGTAGCTTGGAGGCGTCTATGGCGGGAATGTACTCTTCGGATATGAACAGCACCTCCGATTCGGAGTGTTCCAGGATATGCATCACGTCATCCCGGTGAAAATCAGGCAGGATCGGAACGACCACGCAGCCGTTCAGGATGGTGGACATATAGGCCACCGCCCAATTCCTTGAGTTCTTGCCCAAGATGGCCACTTTCGACCCGATGCCGATCCCGTGCTTCTGGAAGATCATCCCAAAACGGACGACCATCCCGGCCACGTCTTTATACAGGTAGGTTTCGCCCTGATAGTCGGAATAGGCGTTCTGGAGCCAGTTGTCCCGGATCCCGGCGGCTACCGTTTCGTTGAAATTGCGTTTGATCATAGTCTGATGGTTTTAAGATCCTTATTTGATCAGCTTGGCGAGCGCCTCCTCGAGCTTGTCGCCCCGGAGGTTGCGCCCGACGATCTTGCCGTTCTTGTCGAGCAGTAGGTTGGCCGGGATGGCACGGATGCCATACTGCCTGGCCACCTCGTTCTCCCAGTATTTCAGGTCGGATACCTGCGTCCAGGCCAGCTTGTCATCCTGGATGGCCTTCAGCCACGCATCCCGGTCACGGTCGAGCGATACGCCCAACACCGTGAACCCCTTGCCTTTATAATTCTCAAACGCCTTCACCACGTTGGGATTCTCGGCGCGGCACGGGCCACACCAGGCAGCCCAGAAGTCGAGCAGCACGTACTTGCCCTTGAAATCGCTCAATTTCACCGGCTTACCATCCGGGTCGTTCTGCGTGAAATCGGGCGCCACGGCTCCAACGGCGGTGAGCTTCATCTTCGAAAGCGTCTCCTTGGCCGTTACAACATACTTATTCTCATCGAGATCCGCCGGCATTGCCTTCACCACCAGCTCCATCTGGGCGGGATCCTTGATATTGTAAGCCATCGTACCTAGCAGATAGGCTGCTACCGGTGATTTGGCATTGGCTTTCAGGAAGTTGATCTTTTCGACCATCTGAATGTCCTGCATCTCCTCGATCTGGTTGGTGAGCTTCTTCGCTTCGACCTCCCGACCCTCTTTCTGGGCTTCGCTGCGTGATTGGCTCAGCGGCCGGAGTGCTTCCGAAAAGGTGCGATTCAATGCGATCCATTTCTGATAGACCTCCTGGTTGGGGCCGCCGGTTACCGTGGCCGACTGCAGGTCGTCGGATTTGCCGTCGATGCGGAATTTGGTGTTCTCCATATAGAGCTGGATCCCTCCGCGGGCACTGCCCAGTTTGAGGTAGTAAAGATCGGGGTCGATGATCTTGCCGCTGATCTTAAAGGTGCCGTCGGTCGAAATGCCGCTGCTGTACTTGGTTGCGTAACGGCCTGATTCCCTGAGCTGAAGCTCGGCCTTGCCTCCATTGAGGCCATCAATTTTGCCTTCGATGGTGAAGGTCTGTGCCGTGGTCATCCCCACTGCCAACAGCAGTACGGCGATCACCGAAAGGAGTTGTTTTTTCATCTGCAAATGATTGATTTGGCGTCGAAGATAATCATTTTATCCCTGTGCCGACATCCCACTCCTCTTCCACTTCCCAGTTGGCTTTCAGGTTGAGGTCCTTGCTGAAAATCAGCACCTTCTCGGGCTGCTGCCGCCTGAGGTAGCGGCCGGTATCCCAGCGCCCGTTGCGGTTGGTGTCGATGATCATCCGGGCGTTGTATTTGCCGGGGTTCATCATCCCGAAGGTGACCGTGGCCTCCCCTTCCAACGCCTTCGAGGCAACCACCTTGCTGCCCGCCCCGATGATCTCCACCACCCCGGCCCCTTCGAGACCGGTGATCTTGATGATCAGGGTGGCGAACTGATCGGCTCCCCTGACGGTGAAGGCCATCTTCAGGCTGTCCGTGCGCTGGCCGCGATAGCCCGTGAAGGCCCCGGGCAGGGCCAGCAGGGTGTAGCTGCTGTCGGGCAGCAGCGAGGCGTTCACCCGGATCTGCCTCGGATGAAGCCAGGTGTCGGATATCCGATTGAAATTCACGCCGATAAGGGTGTCAGGTATCAGGTTGAAGGTGACTGGTTTGGCGAGGGAGTCTTTCCCGGTGGTCAGGGTGATGAGGGAGGTGTCGATCCGGGCGAACGGCAGGGTGGTGGTGAGCGCCAAATGCCGCCCAAACTCCAGGGTCCGGCTCTTCTCCGATGGGGAGGAGAGGACGAACTCTTTCTTCGGCTGGTCAATGGTAAGTTATACAATGGCAAGATAATTCACATCTCAATCGTAAACAAGTAAATATCTAAAATAAATAGAAAATATGACACTTTCATGTTACAATAAATATGAAATTCATGTTTTTTATTTTATAAAATAAAGGAGGATCCGATGGCACATCTTTTCGACACCATTCATTCGAACTTTTTTAGTGTCCTTTCCTCCCCTAACAAAAAGACATATATCGACTGTATTTTTATCATTTATCACGCAATTGATAGTATAGAAGATGCTTTTCAGGGGGATCGAGAATTCATCGTTTCTAAGCTTGTAGATTATTTTGATGAACAACCAACAGAAGAATTTTTTGATATTGATGAGGATGAACCTGCTCGAACTTCAAGACAAAAAGCAACCCACGTCATCAACGTTTTGAAGAAAAACGGATGGCTT
>JAWOHI010000010.1:0-20028 GCA_046485255.1 Bacteroidales bacterium | reverse complement strand
CTCAGAATCGCGGGCATCCAGCTTATCCGAGCATTTGTCGATCTCCTCGATGATCTCCCCGGCCAGCTCAATGGACAGCTCGGAGAAATTATTCACAAAATTGAGGGGGTTCTTGATCTCGTGCGCGATGCCGGCGGTCAGCTGGCCGAGCGAGGCCATCTTCTCCGATTGAACCAGCTGGGCCTGTGCCGCCTTAAGTTCCAGGTTGGCCTTCTGTATCGTTTTGTAAGCCATTGCGTTATCCAAGGCAATGGCGACAAAGTTGGCCAGGTTGACCAGCATATCGAGGTGGTACTGGGTGTAGGCATTCTTCTTGAAACTCTGCGCCGAAATGACCCCGATGATCCGCTCCTCGATCTTCATCGGCAGGTAGATCAGGGAGGAAACCGACTCCCCGGCTTTGGGCTTGGCCCTGTAAGGCACATAGCGGCTGTATTCGTTGTCCACGTCGTTCATAAAGACCGGACTGGCGTTATCGACGCACCAGACGGCAAACCGGTTCTTATCGGCCATCAACATTTCGAACGGCGGCAGCTTGACTCCCTTTTCGATGGTCAGGTTGCACTCCAGCTTCTGGTCCTGCTCATTGAAAAGCATTATCGCGAAACTGGTGGCATCCATCAGGGAGTTAACATTTTCGTATACCATCTCCTGTATCGAGTCGATATCGAGGGTGGAGGTGATCTTCTTGCCGATCTCGTTCAGGATCTTGATGTTGGTAAAGGCTTCATCGAGTTCCTGGTTCTTGGTCCGGAGCTCAGTCGTGCGCTCTTCCACCTTCTGTTCCAGTGAGCGGCTGTACTCCTCGAGTTTCTCGTTCGATTCCCTGAGCTTTTCGGAAGTTTTCCTTAGGTCGCTGATCGTGGAGGCCAGGGTCCGCTGCATCGCATGGAAGGCCAGGTTCAGACGCCCGATCTCATCTTTCGAATGAATAGCCGGCAGGGCTACCTCGAAATCCCCTTCGGCAAATTTCTCAGTTGCGCGGGTGAGCTTCCGGAGCGGGCCAGTTATGGATCTGGCAATCAGTGTGATAATAAGAATTAGGAAGATGCCTCCACCGAATCCCAGTCCGAAAACCGTGCGCTTCAGCCGGTTTGCCTCCTCCATAAACTCATCCACCGGAAAGACCATCCCGAGCGACCACCCGTTCAGGGAGATGGGTGCGTAGGCGATCCAGCTGAGCACACCGGTCCGGACATTGTGGTACTCAATCTCGGCAAAGCTGGTCTCCCCCTGGATCATATTTCGGCCGATCTCCCTCAGCCCTGGCGATTCCTGCTCGTCGGCTATGCTGAAGACCGTTTCGTTCATAATCAGGCTGGATGTAGGGTGGGTGACGATGGTCCCCGACTTGGAGATCATAAACCCGTATCCGGTCTCGTAGATTTTCATCTGGTTGACATAGTCCTGCAGCCAGTCGAGCGAAAGGTCGATGGTGAGGATCCCGGCGAATGATTTGACCCCGTCCTTGGTCAGGTAGATTGGGATGGAATAGGTAGATATGACCATATCGGCTCCGCCCTCATCGAAGTAGGGCTCGCTCCACATGGCCCGGCCCAGCTCTTTCGGGACCTGGTACCAGTCCATCAGGAAATAGTTGTACTGGTCGTTGCCGAGGTTCCTGAAGGCGATCTCACCGTTTTTCCGGTAGTAGTACAATGAGTAAAATTTCTCCGTATCGCTCTTGTAATAAGGCTCGTATGCCAGGCAGGCCCCTTCGATGTCCTCATTGTTTTCGACCATCAGCCTCACCAGCTCCTGGATCTGATCGTCATCCATCTGGTAGTCCTGGACCAGGACGGCGAAGTTGTCTGGAACGCGCTGGATCGAACTGAGCACCTTTTCGATGCGCTCAACGGCGCTGGTGGTCATATACCTGGCGTTGGTCTTGAGGTTTTCGGTTACGATCTTCTGGGTGATCCGTTGGGTCGTTTCAAAAACAAGGCCGAAAATCACCATTATGCTCACGAAAAGGTAGGCTATCATTTTGATTGCCAAGCTTTTTCGTAAGTCAAGTTTGGATGCTCCGCTCATTGCTGCAAAGATCGGTTTGTTTACCGGCCGGCCGGCAACGTTTCGTAATGGTTAAAGAATGATTCAAATGGGATGGTTTGTCCGATGCATCCGTTTTCCAGCATTATGGACTGGACGGAGGTAAAATCCTCCTCTTTCAGGTGGGTGTTGATTCGCCCGCTACCCTCCGGAATGTAGAGCGACCGGTAATGGCTGAGCATCCAGCGCTGGTGGGGCCGGTTGACGGGTTGGTTCACGGCTTTGGCGTAGTTGACCACAATGTCGATGGCTTCCTCCTGATGTTCAAAGGCATAGCTCCAGCCTTCCAGGATGGCGGTCATCATTTTCCGGCACAGATCAGGGTCTTCCCGTACCAGGTCATTCAGGCAATAGATCCCATCTTCGAGGAAATTCAGCCCGTAATCGGCGAAAAAGAAGCGGTTGAGCTCGTCTTCATTGATGCCATTGTTCAGGATGGCGTGGTACTCGTCGAACCAGTTGGCATTGAGGATATCCACCGCATCCAGCAGAAACAGGCTGTTTGAGCTGCCGATCGGCACCATATCGACCTCCAGGTTGTATTTCCGGAAGAGGGCCTGGGGTTGGCGCTCGTAACCCAGCCAAATGCCGGCCCGTTTTCCGTTCATATCCTCCAGTGTGGTGATCCCGCTACTCTTTTTGGTGATCAGCATCAGGGAGGAACGGAAAGACATCTGGGCGATATTGATTATATCCAACCCATTGGTTTTCATTTCGATGGCATTCACCATCCAGAGCACGGCGAAGTCGGTTTTTTTGTCCCGGATTGTAGTCTCGACCGACATACTGGGATCGAATGGAAGGATCTCAAGGTCGATGCCGTGCTTGCGAAAAAAGCCCTTTTCTATGCCCACGTAGTACCCCGAAAACTGGGCTGAGGGCACCCAATAGGGCAGGAACCGGACTTTTCTCAATGGAACGGCGGGATCAGCGGTTTCGGTTAACCGAGCAGTGCCGGCCCGGGGGATAGGCTCCTGGCCCTGGCGGCAGTTGCTGCAGACCAGGGTAAGGCAGATCAGGAGTGAGGGGAAGAGAAACCGATTTCCAGGCAGCGCCGGCAGATCATTTTTCATATTGTTCAACAGTGCTTTATAGTACTGATCCCAGCGAACTGACTGCCTGCTGTGCATTAATCAAACCACCCACCTGGGAGCTGAATACCAGGTTTATCTGTTGACTGTTGAGAAGCCCTCCGAGGGTTGCCGACCCGATCAGGTCACTCATTTGCATTGGTGGAAGGCTCACATTCAGACTGCCGTCCCCAACCAGGGCGATTACCTGCAGTTCCCTGGGCAAGGCTCCGGCAGCCAGTTTTTCCTGGCTCAAGACGACGAAAAGTTGCTCTTGTGAATTGTACGCAATCGCGTTATCCAGGGCGGCGTTTGGACGGGCCAAAAGGTTAAGCTGGTCGCTGGCGAACACACTGAGGTTCAAATTCTCCTGGGCCTGGATATAGCCCAGCTGGTCGCGGGCTTCCATCGCAAAAACCGTTCCTTGGACCATTCCGTTGGAGTTGGCCATTGTGCCAAGTTGTAATCCGCTGATGACCAGCTGGTCACGCAGCGATTTCAGCTCCTTCAGGCTGGCAGGCTGATTGGCTAACAGTTCGCTCGAAAGCAGGAACTGGTCGAGGTCCTGAAGCCCCTGGCCGAACACCGTTCCCCATTTATCGAGCCCGTCGACAAAGTTGCTGAAATCCCTGAGGTTTTTTTCCACGTCGGGTGTTTCAGCCGCTTCTCCCTCCAAAAGGAGGCCTGAGAGCAGGGTGATGGTCGCACCCAGGTTTTTGTTCCCGTTTTTCAGGAAATCGGAGAAATTTTCGAGGAGTCCAAGCTGCTTCTCCTGCAGTTCGTCGGCACCCATACCGTTGCTCCTGAACTTGACCAGCACCAGGTTGAGGTTTTGGCTGGTCTCCTCCGTCATCAATGAAAAATAGGTTAATCCCTGAATGAGCGTCCGGAGCCTGGCGGTGTCTTGTAACAGGTCACTCCTTAGTTTCACGTCGCCGGCAGTCAAAACGGTTTTTCTGTACTTGTTGGCTTTGCCAACGGTTCCGGCTACTTCCTGCTTTTCGGGGGAGGGGAAATCAACTATAACACCGAGGACATACCCCAGGAGGATCGCGGACAGAAAGCCGAGGACCAACAGTAATTTGCTTCTGGTTTTCATATGGGTCGGTTGGTTTAATTTGGAGTTTAATTTACGCATTTTTTGATCACTTTGGACTGATCTGGTTAAGTTTCCACAGGTCGCGGTAGCTCATCCGGATCAGGGGGGCCATCGTAGCCTCCCCGACTGGCCCGATCATTTTCCTCAGGTGATTCAACTCAGTCAGTTTTTCTTCCAGGTCTGGTTCCTGGGGTGGTTTCATCCCTTGTTCCTGCAGCATCAGGTTGCGCTTGGCCTTGATCGAGAGCTCCAGGTAGAGGCTGAGATAGCAGTAGAGGTCCACCACCGTTTCAGGCAGGAACCGGTTGCTGACCGAAAGTAGGTAGCGGCCTGGGCGGGTCTCTCCCAGGGTCCCCTTTCGGATCATCGAGAGGATCTCCACCTCGCTGCTGAACTCAATCTCGAGCCAGCGGGTCAGTTGTCTGTTGCTCAATGCGAAGATCCCGATGAACAGGGAGGGGAAGAGGATCATCACCAGCAGGGTTTGGAATAGTGGCGGCAGGGCGAAATGGTTGAATCCCGAGTGGAGGATGATGGCCAGCGTCAATCCGCTTGCGATGGCTGGCGGCGTCTCGTGCCCCCGCGTGATGGCGGCCACGGCCACGAGGGCCATCAGCCCCGTGCAACCGCCGTGCATAACGGCCGTGCCCAGGCCCCTCACGATCCAGGTGGCGGGGCTGGCCTCTTCGGTGGCCGAGACCAGGTAAAGTATGTTCTCCATCAGGGCAAACCCGGCGCCGGTGGCGAAGCCGTAAATGGCCGCATCGACGAGAAACCCGGCCCGCTTCTTTTTCAGGAGGTAGATGATGATGATGGCTTTGAGGGATTCTTCGACCACCGGGGCCATATAGCGCGATTGGCTATCGAAAGGGATTCCTATCCACTTGCCCAGCAGGTTGTTGAACAGGTAGGCAGCCGCCACGCTGATGATTCCCCAGACGAGGCAGATGACCAGGGACCTGACCTCCACGAGCCGGAACCGGTCGAGCAGGTAGAGGAAGACCAGGAAAAGCAACACCGGGAGCAGGCTAAAGCCTAAATTGATCAGAATCAAAAACATGCGCTACAGGATCAGGGAGTCAATGAGCGGACGCATTTCATCCGGTATAGTCCATCGCCCCTTCAGCGTCTTCCTGATAGAGTCGTTGATGAAGAGTTTTTCGGGCACGATATTCCTGACTTCGATCGAGGAGGTTGGCAACCCGTTGAAGATCGAGATCACCAGTTCGGCGGTTATCTCTCCGATCTGGTAATAGTTGGCTCCCAGGTTGAGCATCGCCCCCGAAAAGGCGTGCCTGGGGCTGTTGGAGATGACGGGGATGGAAAATTTCGAGGCAGCTGTGCAGTAGGCTCCCATGGCCGGTTCGACCACATTGTCGCCTCCGATATAAAAAGCTTCCGCCTGGGCCATACCGAGGCTGAGGGCCGCCTCATAGACCTGCGCGACCGATTCGATGCTCTTCTCCAGCAGTTCGATACCCAAATCCCGGCACACTTCCCTGGCTTTCAGGACGCAGGCTTCCGAGGCGGATTCGCTGGCGCACCAGACCACCCCGATCTTTTTCAGGGAGGGATTCATCTGGCGGGCCATTCGAAAAACGGCTTCAACCGGCTGGAACGTCCCGATGCCAACCAGGTGGGGCGGATGCTCCTCCGGGCCGGTCCCGGTGATCTCCACGCCGGCTGCATAGGGATCGGTCACGCAGGTGAAGACGTGGATCACCTTCCCTTTCTTGTTCGCGTTGGCCATCACCTGCAGCATCGGGGTGCTGATGGTGACCACCATGTCAAATTGGTTCCCGAGGATGGTCTGGGCTATGGTGTTGGCTGTGGGAAGGTCCCCTTCGGCATTGAACTGCTTGATGATCAGTCTCCCTTCTTTGTAGGGTTCGGATTGACTGATCTGGTCGAGAAAGCCCTCTTCGGTCTCCATCAGGACCTGGTTGGAGCTGAACCGGACCAGGGCGATCCGGTATTCATCGGGATTTTGCCGTCCGCCTTTGCGATTGGCCAGGTCGGACAGCAGAAGGACGGAACCTGCGGCGAGCAGGAACAGGAGGGGTCGGATCAGGTTTTTCAGCACGGTATCCGGATTTATTGGTTGTTATCAGACATAGTTGGCCATCAGGAGTTCGGCTACGCCGGTGTCGATCTGGTCCTTCCGTCGCAGCTCATCGAAGAGGGCCAGCAGGTCGGGCACCTTGAGCCGGCGCTTCTGTTCACCGCTGAAGTCGTACATTATCCTACCCTGGTGCATCATTATGATCCGGTCGCCCAGGTTCACGGCCTGCTGCATCGAGTGGGTCACCATCATCGTGGTCAGACGCCCCTCGGTGATGATACGCTCGGTCAGTTCGATCACCTTTGCAGCGGTCTTGGGGTCGAGTGCCGCCGTATGTTCGTCGAGCAGCAGGAGGTCGGGTTTGAGCCAGCTGGCCATCAGGAGGGTGAGTGCCTGGCGCTGTCCGCCAGACAGCTTTCCGATGGCCGAGTCGAGCCGCTCCTCCAATCCCATGTTCAGGGGCTTGACACGCTCTTTCAGTTCGGACACCAGGGAGGGTTTCAGTCCCCAGCCGAGTCCCCGCCTCCGTCCGCGGCGTGCAGCCAGGGCCAGGTTTTCGGCGATCGACATCGAGGGGGCGGTACCGCTGAACGGATTCTGGAAAACACGCCCGATGGCCGAGGCACGGCGGTGCTCGGGCCAGCGCGTGATGTCGCGGCCATTGAGGAGGATCCGCCCGGAGTCGGTGATGAAGGTTCCGGCCACCGCGTTGAGCAGGGTTGATTTGCCGGAGCCGTTGGTTCCCAGTACGCAGACAAAGCTGCCCTGGTCGATCTTCAGGTTGACGTCCTGCAGCGCCCGCACCTCATTGATGGTGCCGGGGTTGAAGGTCTTGACAAGATGGGTGACTTCAAGCATCTTATTGACTTAACAGTTTGAGTTTCTTTGTCTTTTTCATAAATCCCGGCAAAACCAGGGCGAGGAACACGAAGGCGGCCGTGATCAGCTTGAGATCATTGGGGTTCATCCCCCAGCGCAGCGCAATGGCCACCAGCAGCCGGAACAGGACCGACCCGATCACCGCCCCGGCGATGATCAGCCCGAGGCTCCGTTCGCTGATGAGCGCCTCCCCGATGATGACGCTGGCCAGGCCCCAGACCATCATCCCGATGCCCATTTGCACGTCGGCAAACCCCTGGAGCTGGGCCAGCATCGAACCGGCCAGGGCGATGAACCCGTTGGAGAGGGCCACCCCAAAGATGATCATTCCCTTGGTATTGACGCCCAAGGCCCTGATCATCTGGTCGTTATCTCCGGTAGCCCTCATAGCCGTGCCGAGGTTGGTGCGGAAGAACCAGAGCAGCAGCAGGCTGAAGGCTACGATGATCACCAGGCAGAAGAGCAGCGTCCAGAGATCCCGGGCCGCCACGCTCCAGCCGATCACGTTGACGGTGGCGTCCGGTCCGGAGATCGCTACGGAAAGTTTCTCAAACCAGGTGAAGAGGGTGGTCCGGGAGAGGAGCGGCACGTTGCTTCTGCCCATCACGTGCAGGTTGACCGAATAGAGGGCGGTCATGACCAGGATTCCGGCCAATAACGGGTTGATTTTAAAGCGGGTATGGATGAGTCCGGTGACCGATCCCGCCAGCATTCCGCCAAAGAATGCCACGATGGTGGCGAGTGCGGGGTTGAGGCCGGAGACGATCAGCGACGCCGTGATGGCCGCTCCAAAGGTGAAGGATCCCTCCGCCGTGATGTCGGGGAAGGAGAAGATCCTGAAGCTGATGAAGATGCCAAGTGCCAGCAGGGCCAGTACCAGGCCGATGGTGATGGATCCGATTAGTAGTGTCATAGCTGATTGGTTTTCATATTTTTCCTATCCAGGCCACTCCCTGTTTGAAAGCGCTGGAACCGATCCCGTTGATCTCCCGTGAGTCGGTGATCAGGTGCAGCAGGTCATCCACGATGCCTGTTTCGAAAAGGTGAAGGACCAGTTTCCCGGCCAGAGCCTCCTGGCGTGGCAGAGCCTGGAACGGGAAGATGGCGGCGTGGGCGTGAATCCGGGCGCCGGAGCCGGGCGCGACGGGCCTCAGGAAGGCACTCAGGGGCCCCTCGGGATTCTTCGAATAGATGCCGATCGTCACCGCCAGCATCCGGGCATAGGCGGGCTCGGTGGTAAAGCGGACCCGCTCGCGGACGGCCGGGAACTCGAACATCGGCTCCCCGCCCACCGGCGGGCTGTTCAGGCTCACCCCCACCAGCCCGCCACTCTCGGCGATCATCAGGAAAATAAACTGGTCGAGCCCGCTGCTCTGCTCCAGTCCAGCCGCCAGCTCTCCGATGGGGATGGTCTGACCGGGGGATACCGGATCGAAGGTGACCCGGCAGTTGAACGACCCCTCGGCCCGGAGGGCATAGAGGGCGTTGATCTCGGGCTCCAGGCTCCCCGTCCGGAGGGTGTAATCGGGCATCCGCGACCCGTCGGATGGCTTGTACACCACCGCTTCGCCCAGGGCGAGAAATTCACCGTAGCGCGTGCGGCAATCGTCAAACCCGGCTCCGATGGCCCCGATGCCCAGCCCGTAGCTGTTGGCCCTGAAGCGGATGGGATGGCTGTCTTGTGAAGTGTACCCGGATTGGGCCACGCGGCCCGGATCGCCGGTGAGGGTGAGCGTCATTGGCTTCTCCGAGAGCTCCTCCCGGATGAACCGGTATCCGTGGATCTCCAGGGCCGCGGCCTCCCCAGCGGGAGCGGCGGCCTCGGTGACCTCTTCGGTCAGGATACCCAGCATGCCAACCATCTGCAGCACGCCGGCCACCGCCTCCGAAAGGTTGCGGAGGATCAGCTGCCCGCCGATCTTCTTGATCTGCTTGTACTGGTTGACGAGGATGCGGATGCCCGCCGAGCTCAGGTACTGAATGCCAGCCATGTCGAGGATGATCCGGTAGGAGCCCTCCCTGACCAGCCCCGTCAGAAATTCATCGAGATGGGCTGCCCAGGTTGCGTCCAGCCGGCCCGCCAGGATCACCTGTTGTTCCTGTCCAACCGTTTTCCTTGTAATTGTTAGTGTATTGTCCATCCGGTAAAGGTTTATCGCTTATTCGTCAATGATCGTCAGGGTGGGGAACAGCTCCCTGGTGTTCTCCGGCAGCCGGATCCCCTGAAGGGCCGCGTGCGCCTTGCTGAAAAGGTAATCGGTCTTCCGCACGTTCCGGAAAGGGATCCCTGCCGGATTCCTGCCGGTCAGCACCTCGATCCCCATCTCGCCCGCCTCATAGCCGGCCTGGTAGTAGTCGCGCGCGCAGACGGCCACCCCGCCCTGGTGGAGCTGCTGGGTTACGAAGCCGTAATAGGAAACCTTGCTGTCGATCGACACCTTCAGGATCGCTGAGCTGGAGCTCCCGGTCAGGTTGTCGGAGATCTGGCAGAAAGCATCGATCCGCTGGGATACCAGGGAGTTGGCTGCATCAAGCACCTCCGTGGCCGTGTTGGCCGGCACGCTGATCAGCGTCAGTCCCGCCGCCGTGGCAGCCTCCTCCAGCCGGTTACGGTAGGCCACCGAATTGACCTCCGCGGGCGTGAAGACCGTGCCGACGCGCTTAATGCCGGGCTGCAGGTGCAACGCGAGCCTTATCAGCCCCTCAAAATCACTCATCGTGGATATCCCGCAGATACCCGGAAGGTGATCCTCATCCGATCGCCCCAGTCCGGCTGCGATCGGGTCACCCACGTTGGTAAAGACGATCTTCCTGCCTGGCAGCTTTTTGGCCAGCATCTGGATCGTGGGGGTGGAGGTGGCAAAGATCAGGTCCCACTGGTCGCTCTCTACCGATCCGGCAATGCTGTTCAGGGTGGAGACATCCCCCTGGGCGTTGAACACCTTCATCGTAAAGTGGACCCCCTCTTCAAGCTTGTTGTCAGCCAGGGCTTTGCGCAAACCTTTCTCGCAATCCTCCGAATTGTGACTATCGACGAAATGAACCAGGCAAAGCTTGAGCCGGACTCCCTGAGGCAGGCTGGCAGCCGGGTTGAGATAGCTCTCCGGGATGGTCAGTCCGAAATGGCTCACCCGCTCGGGATTGATGGCAATCATTTCATTGACATAGTTTTCCATCGGGATATCGGCCGTGGGAGCTCCGTTCAGCAGCCGCCCGATCAGGTTACCCGAATGGTAGCCCACGCTCTCCCAGCCAATCCCCACGGCGGCCAGTGCTCCATTTTGGATGTAGGGCAGATCGTTGACAATCAGTGGGATATTGTGTTTTTCGCAGACCCCGGCAATGGCATCGATGGCCTGAATGGCCGTATTGTCCCCGGTGATGTAAAGCACGTCGATCCCCTTGCCGGTGATGACCTGTACGGCCTGGAACACCTCGGAGGTGCTGATGGCGGGCACTTCGACCAGGGTGACCCCGGCCTGACCGGCCACCTCGCGCATCACGCTCACCGCCTTACGGGAATTGGCCTCCGAGGTGTTATAGATCGTGCCGATCTTTTTCGTGTGGGGCATTGTCTCGAGGATGAACCGGATGCTCTTTTCAATGGGCGGGAACGACCCGATGCCGGTGATTCCCGGCAGGTGCTCCTCATAACTGGTGCCTGCGCCGGCGGCTATGGGATCGTAGCAATACGTGAAGGCTACCGGGTGGTTCCTGACGGTGCTGACGGCGGCCGTGACGCAGGGGGTTGAGGTGACCAGGATCAGGTCGAGGTTCTGATTGTCGAGATTCAACAGGATGGGGGAAATGTTCCCGATCTCTCCGTTGGCGTGCGACTCCTTGACGATCAGGTTGCTGTCGCGCACGTATCCCAGCTCCCGGAGCCGGGTCCACAACCCTTTAAGCAGTTCGTCGTGGGCGGCCTCCGGGGCAAAGTAGCAGAGCCCCATCGTGTACTTTTTGCCAACCAGGGCTTCCGGGCTCACCTGCCTGCCTCCTCTTGACCGGTTTCCCGTCTTGTTGCGGTTCTGCAGATCGGACAGCATAAGGATGGCTGCTGCCAGGATCAGGGCGAGGATGCCGCGGGAGATGGATTTCATCTTGAGGTTGTTTATTGAATTATCTGACTTGCCCGCTCCAGCACGGCCGGTGGAACAGCCAACCCCTGGTCGGCACAGTTGGTCAGGTTGACAATCAGCTCACGCGCACTGGTTGGTTCGATGGGGATCATTTGCCCCGCCCGTCCCCTGAGGATCTCCACGACCTTGAGCCCCGACTGGTAGCCCCACGCATCGTATCCACTGCCGTAGCCTATGGCAGCTCCTTTGGCGACCTGGGGCGGATCGGAAACGAAGAGCGGGATGTCCGAATCGGAGGCAACCCTGGCCAGTATGGGCATCCCCAGGTTGACGGTATTGTCGGCGGCCGTAACAAAGGCATCAATCCGCTGTCCGGCCAGGTATTGCGCGGCCTGGACCAGGTCGTTGACACTGCTGACAGGCGCCGTGACCACCTGGATCCCGCGGCGGCTGAACTCGGCTTTCAGGATTCCGGTGGCATATTCGGCGTTCGGCTCGGAATTGTTGTAAGGGATCCCAACCCGGGACAGGCCCGGCAGGCACTCCACCATCAGTCCAACGAAATCCTCCGCCGGCAGCGGCTCATACACCCCGTAGAGGTTGGCCGGTACCGGACTGATCCCGATCTGGTCGGGCCCGAAGGCCGCGGTAAACACGACCGGGACATCCCGGATGCCGTGCGCGGCGGCAGCCATACACGGGGTGCTGCTGGTGACGACCAGGTCAACCCCCTGCGACCGGAAGGATTGCAGGATGGTGCTGATCATCGACAGGTCGCCCTGGGCATTGTTGTCAATCACCTTGATATTCTGTCCGATAATGAACCCTGAATCGGCCAGGGCCCTGAACAGTCCCGCCTTGGCGGCATCCAGGGATGGATCCTGCGTGATCTGCACATACCCGATGGTGATTGTCCCGGGCGACGATTGGCAGGCCGGAATGAGGATCATCAAAGTCAAACCGATGAGTCGAGTCAGGAGTTTCATCAGGTATAGTTTGGGAGTTAGTACGCTAATTTAGGAATTTATCAGTCCCGGCAAGGAAAAAGCGGTTGACTAACACTCATTTTCAATCAACTATTTTATATTTTTATTGTGATATCGCTCCAAACCTATTCGCTATGGAAATCATCGAAACCAAAAAGGGGGAGTACCTGGTGCTCACTTTGGCGGGATTTCTCAATCAGGCTGCCCTTAAAGAGTTGGAAACCAGGATCGACGACCTGATCGTGCAGGGAGAGAACCGGTTGGTGGTGGACTGTACGGGTCTGGTTTACATCAGCAGTTCAGGTTTACGGATTCTTCTATTTGCACTCCGGAAGGCGAGAGCGGCCGGAGGAACGCTCCGGCTCTGCGGGGTTCACGACAACATCCGGGAGGTGATGATCATAGCCGGCTTTACCTCGATATTCAACATCTTCGATTCGCTTGAAGAGGCCGTCTCGTAAAATAAAGCATCATAAATGAAAAGATTGATTGTCATCTTATTGGCTGCCATAGTCGTGGCCGCGTTGGTTTTATTGAGGATTTACGTCTTTGCGCCCAAGACGGAGAAGCCTGCCCAGCCAGGGGCTGTCCGTGAACTGCCGGTGGAGTGTTACCTGCTCAGGGACACGGTAGCCGGCTACAGCCTCGAAACGGTGGGTACGCTCCTGGCGAGGGAACAGGTTGATATTGTCAGCGAGCTCCAGCGGAAGGTGGTCGCCATCCACCTCTCGGAGGGTGACCTGGTCAGGAGCGGGCAGCTGTTGTTCAAGCTCGACGATGCCGATATTGTTTCCCGGATGAGAAGGCTTGAGCTGGATGCCGGGCTGGCCGCGGCCAACGAAGCTCGGGAGCTGGTCCTGCTCGAAAAGGGGGGCATCAGTCAGGAGCGCTTCGACGAGGTGGCCACCCGGCGCCAGGTTCTTCAGGCCGAGATCGCTGTTCTTCAGGTGGATCTGGCCAAGACGGAGCTGAGGGCTCCCTTTGCCGGACGGGTGGGCCTGCGGAACATCAGCATCGGGGCGATGGCCGTGCCGGGTCAGTTGCTGGCCACCTTGCAGGAGGTGCACCGCCTGAGCCTCGACTTCTCCATTCCCGAGAAATATGCGCCCAACATCAAGCCGGGGGTGGTGGTCCGGTTCCGGACCGACTACCTTCCCGAACCGCTCACCAGCACGGTAGTGGCCGTAGAGCCGGGTATCGACCTGCGAACCAGGACCCTCACTGTTCGGGCGGCCGTCGACAACCGCGATGGTCGCCTGATCGCCGGATCATCCGCCAAGGTTGAGGTATCCCTTCAGGAAGAGATGCCGAGCCTCTTTGTTCCAACCTCCGCACTGATCCCCACCATTAGCGGCTACACCGTCTTTAAGGCCGTGGGCGGTAAAGCGGTGGCCACCCTGGTGAAAACAGGCACCCGGACGCGCGATCAGGTCCAGATACTCGATGGGCTCAGCGCCGGGGATACGATCGTCGCCACCAACCTGCTCAGGGTGCGCAACGGCGTACCCCTCCACATCCAAAAGACCTACTGACTATGAGCCTCTCTTCGCTTAGCATCCGCAAACCGGTTCTGGCCATCGTTTTTACGCTGTTGATCATCATCTTCGGGGCCGTGGCCTTCCTCCGCCTGGGCGTGAGGGAGTACCCCGCAATGGACCCTCCGGTGGTCACCGTCCTGACCAACTACTCCGGAGCCAACCCGGAGATCATTCAGGCCCAGATCACTGAGCCACTGGAAGATGCCATTTATGGTATCGAGGGGGTCCGGGTGCTCTCATCGGTCTCAACCGACCAATCGAGCGTCATAACGGTTGAATTCAACCTCGAGAAACCGATGGAGGAGGCCGCCAATGATGTCCGCGACCGCGTGTCAAAGGCCATCCGCCTGCTTCCCAAGGATGTGGACCCGCCAGTGGTGGAGAAACTGAGCGCCAACACCGCCCCGATCATCATTATGGCGATCCGGAGCGAAGAACACGATATCCTCGAGGTGTCCGACCTGGTTGAAAACACCATCAAGACCAGGATCCAGACGATCCCCGGGGTGGGCGACATCACCATTTTCGGGGAAAAGAAATATTCGATGCGGATCTGGCTCGATCCCTTCAAGATGGCGGCGGCCGGGATCACCCCGACCGATATCCACCAGGCCATCAACCGGGAAAACATCGAGCTTCCCTCGGGGAGGATAGAGGGTTTGCTCACGGAGCTGACCATCCGGACCAAAGGGCTCCTGACTACTGCGGACCAGTTCAACCAGGTCATTATCAGACAGGAAGAGGGTCGTATTGTCCGCCTGTCGGATGTCGGGTATGCCGAGCTTTATCCCCAGAATGACCGCTCATCAGTGTACCAGCACGGAATGCCCAGCATCATCCTGGGTGTAGTTCCCCAGACCGGGGCGAACAACATTGCCATTGCCGATGAGTTCTACCGCAGGATGGTGATGATCCGGAACGAGGTTCCGCCCGGATATGACGTGAAGATCGGGTTCGATTTCACCACGTTCGAAAGGGAGGCCGTGAAGGAGGTCAAGCAGGCTATGCTCCTCGCCCTTTTCCTGGTGATCTTCATCATCTTCTTCTTCCTGCGCGACTGGCGGTCGACCATCATCCCGGTGGTGGCGATCCCGGTTTCGATCATCGGCACGTTCGTCATTATGGCGCTGTTGGGCCTGACGGTCAACGTCCTGACCCTTCTGGCCCTGGTCCTGGCCATCGGGTTGGTGTGCGATGACGCCATCGTGGTGCTCGAAAACATTTATACCAAGGTCGATACCGGCATTCACCCGATCCCCGCCTCCGAGGCGGGGATGAAGGAGATCTTTTTTGCCGTGGTGTCGACCACCATCACCCTGGCGGCCGTTTTCCTGCCGGTGATGTTCCTGCAGGGGCTCGTGGGAAGGCTTTTCAGGGAGTTTGCCATCGTGGTGGCGGGGTCGGTGCTGATCTCGGCGTTCGTCGCCCTGACCCTCTCGCCAATGATGTGCTCCAGGATACTCAAGCGACAACGGCACCTCGACCTGAACTGGATCATCAACAAGACGGAGCCCTTCTTCCTGGCTTTAAACCGCGGATACCGGTACTCCCTCAAGTCTTTTATGAACCACCGGTGGCTGGTATTTCCCGTGTTCGCCATCCTGCTGGTCCTCATCGGGCTCTTCTACCGGGGGCTCCACTCGGAGCTCGCCCCGCTGGAAGACCGCTCGAACGTCCGCGTACCAATCATCGCGCCCGAAGGTTCCTCCTATGAATATATGAAGAGCTGGATCGGCCGGATAGATCAGTACCTGGTGGATTCGATACCCGAGACCACCACCTCCTTCACTTGGATATCGCCCTCCCTGGGCTCGATCGAGAACCCCAACAAGGCGCAGCACCTGGTTTACCTGACCGAGCCGAAGGAGCGGACCAGGAGCCAGCACGACATTTTCAAGATGATCACCAGGGATCTTCCCTCCTTTACGGGGGTGCGCTCCCTGCCCTTCGAGCCCCCGACGATCGGCGACCGCTTTGCCGGCCAGCCGGTGCAGTTCGTGATTATGGCGCCCAGCCTTGAGGAGCTGACGGAGGTGCTTCCCTCCTTCCTGGAGGAGGCGCGGAACATTGACGTCCTTCAGCTGGTCGATGCCAACTTCAAGGTCAACAAGCCTGAGCTCCGGATCCTGATCGACCGGGAGAAGGCTGCCCAGCTGGGAGTCTCCACCCGGGAGATCGCCCAGACGCTTCAGCTGACCCTCAGCACCCAGCGGTACGGTTATTTCATTATGGAGGGGAACCAGTACGAGATCATCGGTCAGGTGATGCGGGCCGACCGCGACCGGCCGGATGCGCTGAAGAACCTCTACGTGAGGAACAACCGGGGCGATCTGATCGCCCTCGACAACCTGATCTACCTGGAGGAATCAATCAACCCGGCCGCCATCTACTCCTTCAACCGGTACATCTCAGCCACGATCACCGCCACACCGGTGGAGGGTGCCACCGTGGGCGACGGGATCAAGGCCCTCAGGGAGGTGGCCGGAAGGGTCCTGCCCCCCACGATGAGCACCGCCCTGGCGGGGCAGTCGCGCGATTACGAAGAGAGCTCCTCCAGCCTGATATTCATCTTCGTGCTGGCCATCGTCCTGATATACCTGGTGCTCGCCGCCCAGTTCGAGAGCTTCATCGACCCGCTGATCATCATCCTGACGGTGCCGCTGGCCCTGGCAGGGGCGCTCTTCTCTCTCTGGTACTTCAACCAGACGATGAACGTCTTCAGCCAGATAGGCATCATCATGCTGATCGGACTGGTCACGAAAAACGGTATCCTGATCGTGGAGTTTGCCAACCAGCGCAAAGCCCACGGCCTCGAAAAGATCGAGGCCGTCCAGCGCGCAGCCATCTCCCGGTTCCGCCCCATCCTGATGACCTCCTCCGCAATGATCTTAGGGATCCTGCCCATCGCCCTCAGCCTGGGAGCCTCCTCAGAGAGCCGGCAATCCCTGGGGATCGCCGTCGTGGGCGGGCTCCTGTTTGCGACCTTCCTGACCCTCTACATCATCCCTGCCATCTACTCCTACCTGTCGAGGAATCCCTCGACCAAGGAGATCGATTATACCCAGCTGACCGTCGAACCCGAGCCACGCAAACCAGAAATCCTCTGACCGATGAACCGACTATCCACAACAATAATCTGTTTGTTCCTCTTTATCAGTGGGATGCATTGCCAGGAGCTGCTTACCCTCGATCAGGCCATACACATCGGATTAACCAATAATTATGGGATCCGGATCTCCCAAAACCAGGTTCAGGCCGCGAAGAACAACGCCACCCCCGGCCAGGCGGGCATCCTGCCCGAGATCGGAGCCAATGCCGGCTATGTGAAGAGCTGGAATGATGCCCGGCTGAAGGTTGTCACCGGCAGCGAGCTGGACACCCAGCTGGCACCGGCCGACCTGCTGACTGCCGGGGTGGGGCTCACCTGGACGCTGTTCGACGGCGGGAATATGTTCATCACCTATGACAAGCTCCGGAAGCTTGAGGAGGCCAGCGACCTGGGAGCCAGGATCACGCTGGAGAACACCATCGCCCGGGTGATCGCGGCTTATTATGAGATTGTCCGTCAGGAGCAGATCAGCCTGATGCTGGAGGAGCAGGTGGCCATCTCACGCTTTCGGGCCGACCTGGCCAGGACGCGCTGGGAAGCCGGAACCGGCTCCGAAATCGACTACCTGAAGGGAAAAGTGGAGCTCAACGCCGACCTGTCCCGCCTCTCGAACCAGAAAACCCTGGCTGAAAATGCCAAAACCCACCTCAACGACCTGCTGGCCAGGGACGTGAACACGGTTTTCCGGGTGGCCGACTCAATCCCGGCCAACGATGAACTGGATTACCTGACGCTGGTAACCGCCCTTCAGCACGACAACAGCAGCCTCCGGCTGGCCAGGAAGACCAGGCAGCTGGGCGAGCTGGATGCCCGGTCGGCCGCCGCAGGACTCTGGCCGCGGCTCGACTATCACGCCGGGATGAACTACTACCGGTCAGAAACCGATGCCCACTTCATCCAATACAACCGCTATTATGGCCCCACAATGGGCCTTACGCTCAACGTGAACCTGTTCGACGGCCTGAACCAGAGGCGCCGGTACCGCAATGCGCTGCTCTCACTGGATTCCGACGACCTGCAGTTGAAACAGGCTGAAAATCGCCTGACTTCCAGTCTTATGCAAACCTACAACGATTATCGCAATCAGCTGGAACTGATCGGGTTTGAGCAGGAGAACCTGCTCCTGGCCCAAAGAAACATTGATCTGGCCCGGGAGAGCTATGGGATTGGCTCGATCTCCTCACTGCAGCTTCGCGAGGTGCAGGAGGATCTGCTGAACGCCCAGGCCAGGCTGATCAATGCCCGTTACCTGGCCAGGATAACCGAGACGGAGCTCCTGCTGCTCGCGGGGCTGCTGGTGAAGGAGTAGACGGTTGTTTTACTCCTCGAATTCGTCGTAGGCATAGGTCTTGATCAGCGAGGCCTGCTCCTCGATGAGCACCCGGTTCAGGCTATTGTACTCATAGGTGGTCCGGTTATCCAGCTGTGATCCCTGGTACTGCTCCTCCACGGCTACGTTGCCTTGCTCGTCATATTCGAACAAGAATGTGTATTTCCCTGAAAATGAGTGCTTGACAACCTGTCCTTGTTCATTGTACTCCATTTTCAGGTAATCGGACAGGTCGCCCCGGCGGTTCCGGTTGGCGCGGAGAAGCAGCAGTCCTGACTCATTATACTGAAACTCGGTCTCGATGATGAGTTTTCGCCGGTCGTCGAGCTGGCGTCGGCGAATCAGGTTGCCCGACTCATCAAACTCGTACTCATAAGCTTCCGTCAGCTTGTCGCGGTAATCATACAACTCCCGCAGGATAACCTGGCCTTTCTCGTTGAATTTCAGGAACTCGCGCGACTCAAGTTCGTCCTCCTCGTCCCGTTCGATCCAGTTTTCGGTTCTGGCCGCCTCATCCCGCTCGATCGTCTGAACCGAAAGGGAGCCGTCGGGGTAGAATATATCCACCCGGGCCACCCGTCCCAGCTCATCGCGGGCATACACCTTGCGTTCCAGGATGTCGTTCACGTCCTGGTAGGTGGTCTGTTCCAGGATCCGTCCCTCCGGATCATACCGGGTCTCCGTTTTCGAATCAAACTCATCCGGCCCCCTGAACTCGTAATGGGCAATCTCATTGCCCAGTCGGTCATAGTGAATGATCTGGCTGATAAAAGGTTCCGATTCCCCATCCTTGGGATGGGTGGTGACGGTCAAGCTGCGCAATTTCGACATACAAAACAGATTTACTATTTACGATTTACAATTTACTATTTTATCATCCCCGCGAACGCTTGTCATCCCGACGAAAGTCGGGACCTCTTGCCTCGAAGCACCCTCACTATCATCCCCGCCAACGCTTGTCATCCCGACGAAAGTCGGGATCTCTCCCGCTCCATTTGTCTGTAAACAAGATACACCACCAAACTTGTTGCCACTCCCAGCACCATTCCGCCCAGGACATCGCCCGGGTAATGGACTCCCAGGTAGATGCGGGAGTAGCTGATCAGTCCGGCCCAGGCCAGAAGGCTGATGGTGAGCCAGCAGCGCTTGAAGACCAGGATGGCAAGCATCGCGAGGGCGAATGAGTTGGAGGTGTGGGTGGAGACGAACCCGTACAGCCCCCCGCACCGGTCGGCCGCCAGCCTGACCTCTGCGGCCAGTGAGGGTTCGTGACAGGGGCGCAGTCGCTCGAATATGTTCTTGAACAGGTGGACTGATGATTGCTCGCTGATCAGGTAGGCCGCAGCGAAGGCGGCGATCAGTATCCAGAAGGGGGGCGAGGCTATTTTCCATTTGTTCCGGCGCGCCGCCAGTATCAGGATCGCGGCGGCCAGCAGAATCCAGGGTCCCGGGCTGCTGAGGAAGCGCATCAAAGGGTCGAGCCCGTCGCACCCCAGGTGGTTGAGAAAGAGAAACAGTTGCCGGTCCAGCTCAGCCAATCTTCCGGGCATAGGTTAGTCGCTTTGGAGAACCCGCCAGATCAGGTCCTTCAGTTTGTCTATGTTTTTCATCGTCAGGGACGAAAAGAAAACCGTGGACGTGCCGATCCTGTTCGGCATCAAGACCAACATCACGGTGTTCCTGACACACGTGGCGGTCAGCATCGTGGTCGCGATGCTCGCCTCGCTCATCATGGCGCAGACCCTCGTGCCGATGGTTGCGGCACGGATCCCGTCTCCCCCGGCGCCCCGGGCCAGTTCATGGATGACGCGGCTGACGGGACGC
>JAWOHI010000410.1:0-2595 GCA_046485255.1 Bacteroidales bacterium | reverse complement strand
GTTGGCCGAGAGCTCACCAACCTGAACCAACGGAGCATCAAGGGATATCCAGGTTACCCCAAGGGATCCATCGGATACGTCCGCCCACCGGCCCACGGTGAACCAGTTCTTGCAGGCGCTTGGTATCTGGTCGATCCAGGGTACCATCTCCCCAAGGGGCAGGTCAAGACGCATCGTGCCACCGGGAACATTGAAGGGAAAAGCAAAATTGACACTCTCCTTGTTCCGGTTTTGAGCCAGGAACCAGTCGCCGGTCCGCTCCGGCATCGGAGCCCTCTCCTTGTCCACCGTATTGGTCAGGACCAGATGGCCGGCACCTTCGTCCAGCCGGATCCGGCGGATGAGCTGGTGGCAGCCCGGTGCGTCCGAGATGATCTCCAGCTCGCCAACCAGGGGACCGGGCTCCACAATTCTGATGGTTGCCTGATCGCTGGTTTTCACGTTCTTATTATCGTTGCCTTCGAAAAAGAGGTAGCGGTTGACGGCCTGTCCATCCGCCGTGTCCACGAGGTTAGGTCCATTGGCCAGCTCAGTTATTCTGATGATATCCCCGGTAACGGGATCGATCTCGCATTCAATCAGGTTGTTACGGATAATGTTCTTGGTAACCGTGACGGACCCCCCTGCGGAGGCTTTCCCGTTTTCCACGGAGAAACGGAACTGGCCAAACGGTTCTATTTCAGGACATTCAATAGCCATTTCTCCTGTCGACAATCGCTGCGAGCGAAGCACCCGTCCGGATTGATCCACTACCTGGTCTCCCTTGCTGCTCTCCTGTGAACTCATTTGGATCACGCCGCCACGTTTCCAGTTCAAAGAGTTGATCACCTCAAACGTTACCTTTTCGCCCTTTTGAGCTGTTTTGTTCCTGCGGCTGGATATTGCGTTGGGAGCAGGCTTCTGGTTCAACGCTTCTGTCATCAACTCGTCAGCCAGGGATGCTGCCTCGTCGGCATAACTCTTTTTGATGGCCCACTGTTCGACGGTCATCGGGTTTTCGGGGTCGGTAATGCTGCACCAGGCCCCCCAGGTGTGCTCCGAGTAAAGCAGCACCTTTTTCCAGGCTTCCTCAAACTCTTCGGTGGGAAATGTGCCTGGCTCCGTGAGGGCCCAAACCATTTGCGCCTGGGTCAGACGGTCGGCACTGTTGCGGTTCAGGGCCGTTTCCAGCGCGGATGAGCCCGCCCCATCCTCCCAGTAGGGGGTCCAGTCACCACGAACGGCCGGCAGCTGATCGCCGTATTTCTCTTCGAAAGCCCTGAAGGCCTCCCCTGTTGTGGATATGATGAACCTGGGCCAGGAGTACCGGCTGTTCCAGTCCCTGACAAAGCCGCAGATGGACGTGTCTGGAGCGGCGTTGTCGCCGTGCCCGCTCCATCGTATGTGGGCGATATCGTATGGATAGCCCATTGCATCCAGCTGATTGGCGTAATCGCCTACCCAGCCCGGTGTCAAGGCCTTGATAATATGAGACATCGCGTATCCTTTTAGCGGGATCCAAACCAGCACTTTCTCGTGCCCCGAGGGAGAAACCCAATAAAATGGCCTGTTCTCCCATTCCACCAGGATATCGCCAATCCGGTCGAAATAGTTGGGCGCTACCGAAAAGTACCTGATCCCGGCCTGCGCCATTGCAGTAACGGTTCCCCAGGTGTACCCGGGAACATCGCTGATCATCGCCGCATCGACCGCCTGCCCGGTTAACTGCTCCAACTGAGTGGAAAACCGGAAAAGCCTGAGGAGCTCCTCCGGCCGGCAGAGGCCTGTCAATACATTCAGGTACATTCCATTAAGGCCAACCTGCCCCGAGCTGAGCGCTTCAAGGAGCTCGGAGCGAGCCTCCTCTCCCAGGCGCTGCAAATAGAGGTCGGCCGCCCAGCCTACTTCCACATTCCAGATGAAACGGGCTCCCTCCGGGTAGTGGGCGGTTTGCCTGGCATACTCCATCCCCGTGACCAGGTTTTCGATCTGCTTATCTTCGATGGCCGTTTGCACCTCCGTGTATCCGATATCCGTATGGGAATGGGGCAGGATGTAAATCGTCATCCTGCGTACCGGCTTAATGGTAACTTCTTGGGTGGCAAGAATCTGTCCTTGAGCTCGGATGGCAAGCTGAATGGTCCGCTCTTCCGAAACAGCAGGAAAGGAGACCCTGACCTCCTGCTGCCCGATTGGCAATTCGGTGGTCTGGACCCTATCTCCATCAAGTAGGATATCCCCTTGAAAAGCATTGCCGGAGTTGAGCACTGAAAGAACCACATCCTGAAAGTACCCGTCGCCATTTTCGTGAAGAGCTTGGACGACTGTGGCTTCAGTAATCAGGACGAAATCCTGTAACGGCTTAAACCTCAGGCCTTCCGGTCCGATCAGGCTGACGGCGTCATACAGGAACCAGCTGCCCGACCGGGTCGCCAGGCTGATCTGATTGGTTCCCTCGCGCAGAATTTTCGGGTGAAACGGGAATTCCAACATCCAGGGCTTTCCGGCTGATTCATCTCCCTTGATCGAGGCGTCACCACCTCCGGCCGGAAGCTTGGCGTTAAAAGCAACGCCATTGATCGAAACCTCCAGTGCCGGAGGTATCGAGCCGTGCGT
>JAWOHI010000057.1:0-5055 GCA_046485255.1 Bacteroidales bacterium | reverse complement strand
TGTCGGGGCTCTCCACCTGCCAACCGTCCTGAAAGGCTTGCTCGAAGATGCCGAACTCGTAGCGGATGCCGTAGCCCACGGCCCGTATGCTGGGCAGTGATCCCATCTATCAGTATGACAATGGTTTGGGGGGAGCGGTTCAGCGCGTTGAGTCACTGGAGCCGGTCTATCATAAAGGCGGAGGGAGCAGGGTGTGGGTGGAGTGGTTTTTCAAAACCATATTTGAGGAGCCCTGCCTGGCGTTTGGATATACCCAGGCCGGCCAGGAAAATTCCTTTACGTGGGAGAAAATGAAGAAGGGGCTTGAAATTCAGATCCCGATACTGGCCTCATTATCAAAAGAGAAGAAAATCCGGGTGGAAACCTTGTCCGAATCAGGAAAATGGTTCAGGGAACAATTCCCGGTTACGCCGC
Organism: Bacteroidales bacterium; assembly: GCA_046485255.1. Lineage (GTDB taxonomy): Bacteria > Bacteroidota > Bacteroidia > Bacteroidales > UBA12481 > UBA12481. The sequence goes on along the minus strand of JAWOHI010000057.1, from coordinate 4,641 downwards.
CAACGGCGGTGACCACACTTACAGATCACAGGGGCACCGGGAAGAAATCGGTTTGGTTCGACAGCCGTTTTTATCGGGTTAACCTGCTTTGGGATGGTCCCTCATTCCGGTTCAGGGATATCCATTTGTTCAATGAAGAGATGGAGTCGGACTATTATTCCAAGGCCGGCACCACCACGGATTGCGTTTATGTTACGTTGCCCCTGCTGGATGGTTTTCTTTGGAGTAGCATCGATCAACTGGCAGGATTGAGGATGATGGGTGAAGACAGGGATGGGGAAATTGGTGAAGTCGGGGGGGGCACTCCGATTGTCACTGAGATGGAAAGGGATATTCTGAAGGTGGAATGGCCATTGGACGGAGAGTTGGGTACGTTGACACTGCTCTTTTTTGAAGATCGAGTTGAAATATCCTGTAAACCAACACGAAAAGGTCTCTCCTGGTATCTTGAAATGACCGTTGCGGAGAATATCGACCTACCCTTTGCCAAAATCACCCAGGATAAGATCAGCGCTAGATATCGGGGCTTTGATTATGAGGTCAACTGTACCCGGGGCTCGATCGATAGTGGTAATGGCCAAGTGGATAGAGGTGTGGATTACGTGTTCAGGTTGCTGCCTGTAAGAAATATAATTGTTTTGAACCTGGCGCAGAAACCATAATCGAAATAGAGGATGGCAACTTGATGGCGAAGAATTCAAGTTATCAACGAGTTATAGATGCCCTCGAGCACCGCGAACCCGACCGGATACCATTCGATCTGGGGGCTGCGGCGGTTACCGGAATCAATATCAGGGCCCTCAGGAATCTCAAAAATTACCTGGGGATCAAGACGGATTCATTCGTCAAGGATGAAATTACCCAGCTCGCCGACTTTGACCCATTTATGGCCGGACTTTTCAAAACAGATGTCGGGACTGTCACTCCTCAGGCTCCGTCCATTGCCCCCCTTCGCAAAGAATCTGTTTTAGAAGGGAAGCATTACCGGCTTATTGATGAGTTTGGCATTGGCTGGCAAATGCCGGTCGAAGGCGGCCTTTATTATGATCAGTACCATCATCCTCTTGCGGGGGCTGAATCCGCAAGGGATATTGAAAGGTATCCCTGGCCCGATCCCCTCGACCCGGAACGCTTTGCAGGGATGGATGCCCAGGTTGGCCAAGTGATTGATGTGGACGGAAAAGCGTGCTTCATCGAGCGAATGAGTTCTGGTATGTGGGAACATGCGATGTGGATGACCGGGTACGAGAAGTTCTTGATCGATATGCTCACCAATAGAGTGTTGATCGAAGCTTTAATGGAGAAGATCCTTGAGCTGAAGATGAAATATTGGGGCAGGGTGCTAGATATTATCGGCAACCGTGATGTGGTCATCTCCTGCGCCGATGACCTGGGGACCCAGGAGAGCCTTCTTGTGTCGCTGGACTTGTATAAAGATATCATCTGGCCCTATCACTGCCGCTTGTTCCGTTTTATTAAGGAGAGAGCGCGGGGTAGGGCGTATATCTTTTTCCACAACGATGGGGCGATTATGGAGACTATTCCGCTGCTGATTGAGGCGGGTGTTGACATCCTGAATCCATTCCAGGTGAATTGCCGTGGAATGGATACGGCCAGGTTCAAGCGGGATTTTGGAAAGGAGCTAACCATCTGGGGAGGGAGCTGCGATTCTCAGTTCGTGCTCCCAAAAGGAACCCCGGGCGAAGTGCGGGATGAAACAAGAAGAAGGATAGAAGACCTGGCTCCCGGTGGTGGATTTATTTTCGCACCCATCCACGTTATTCAGGGTGATGTGCCGCCGGAGAATATAATGGCCTGGTGGGAAACCCTCAATGAATACTGGTAACAGACGTGTCAGGCAAATTGAGGCTGTTGAAGCCTATTGGCCAGCCGGTCCTTGTATTCCAGCGGGGTCAAGCCGGTGTGCTGCCTGAAATGGCGGTGGAAATTGGAACTGTTGTTGTAACCGCAGGAGTAAAAGGTTTCGGTAACGTTAAAGTTCCCGTTTGAGAGCATTTTGCAGGCCTGGTTTATTCTGACTTCAATCAGAAACTGGGAGAAGGTTTTATTCGTACGCAGTTTGAAGAACCGGCAAAAGGCGGTAGGGGTCAGGTTGATCAGATCGGCAATTTCGGCCAGGGTAATGCGCTGGTCGTAGTTCTTCGAGATATGGTCGAAGACTTTTTTAAGCTTGACGTTGTCCTCCTTGCCGCTAAGGTGCGGTATGGACGAGGAGATGAAATCGAAATTGAGGTTTTTCGAGATCAGGTCAAGGATCTTCATAAAGAGGATCACCCGTGGCACCTGATTCAGTTTAACCAGGCTTTTCAGGTCATTGCCCACCCTTTTTGTTTCGCTGCTCCTGATCCGGATCCCAAAATGCGCCTGGTCCAGAAATTCGCCGATTCTTGCGGTTTCCGGAATCTGCGTAAACACCTGCTTGAAGGTATCCTTTGAAAAGAAAATGGAAATAGCCCGCGCGCGCAGCAATCCGGTACCCTCATAGTATTCTTTGTCGTGGAGCAGCACGTGTGGCGTATTCTTACCGATCAGCAAGAGGTCCTCCTTATGGTACTCCTCAGCCTTCTCTCCAACCATTATGACTCCCTCTCCATCCAGGATGTAAGTCAGCTGACACTCCTCGTGGTAATGTACCGAATCGTAGAAGAAAGGCAGGTCCCAGTATTCGACTCTTACTGTTTCCTCACTGAGACGGGGAACCTTGAAGCAAATCGGGTCCATTTATCTTGATATAAAAGAAGTTAATATCCAGCGATATAAACAGTATTATCAAAGATAAATCTTTTTTAATTTCAATATGAAATAAAGTAAAAATATTTATGAACAATGGAGCCTGGTGTCGGATTTGAGGCTCTAATGGTCCAGTCTGGGGATGGAAAGGCTCAGGTTCAGGATCTCCTGCAGGACCATTGCCAGGGCGCCGTAAATAGCCGATTGGCCCGGATGGCTGGCTTTTTGAATGTGGTAACGGGTTGATCTCTGGTCGAAAATATTCTCATCAATGACTTTCTTGAGGGTGTCCCAGAAGATGGGACCGTTCAGGCTGACTCCTCCGCCCAGGATAACGGCTTGCGGGTTGAAAATATTAAGCAGTCCGGCGATGGCCCTGCCAAGGTATCCAATCGCCTCGGTGAAAACCTCGATGGCTAGCGGGTCGCCATTCATCGCGGCTTCGGCAACGTGTTTGGCTTCAATATCCTTGAGGGGTATACGGTGAAGTGCGCTGGCAGGGTCGTGCTGCATTGCCATCCTGGCCCGCTGCGCAATGGCATCCCCGGAGGCGTAGGCGGTAAGGCAGTTCTTCTTCCCGCAGGTGCAATGGACCTGCTCGTCTCCCTTGACGGGAATATGCCCAAACTCACCGGCCATTCCATCCGTTCCGTAAAAGAGTTTCCGCCCGATCACGATGCCGGCCCCGATACCGTAACCGACATTGACGCAAATCAGATCGTCATACTTCGGTCCGGTGCCGAACATAATCTCGCCCAGAGCCATTGCACGGCTGACATTGTCAAAAAATACGGGGTAGGGCACGGTTGATTCCAGAAAATTCCTGAGCTCGACGTTGCGCCAGTTAAAGGCGGGAGAATATTCGACAATACCGGTGTTCAGGTTGATGATACCGGCCACCGCCACTCCTACGCCGATGATCCGGGCCGGGTCCACCAGGTTGTTATTGGACAGGTTTCGGATCACCTGGACTACTTTATTCAGCACATATTCAGGCTCTTTGTGCGATTCGGTAACCACTTCGATCTCCTTGATCGGTTCGCAGCCAAGGTTGGTCAGGACTCCCCTGATATAGGTGGTCCCCAGGTCTATCCCGATCATATAATGCCCACTGCTTTTGAAGCAGATGGGCTTCAACGGACGCCCCTTGGCGGTAGCAACGGGCTGGCTCTCAGCCAGGAGCTGATCCTGGATCAGCGAATCGACCAACCTCGATACCGTGGCGGTACTCAATCCGGTTTGCCGGCTCACCTCGAGCCTCGACGTACAGTTCTCTTTCCAAATGGCATTAAGGACCAAGGCCTTATTGTGCCTGATCTGTGCTGGATTGCTCAGTTTTTCGGAAGCATTGCGAATCATCTGCACGAGTTTGTTTCCTTGCAAAATTAATATAAAAAGGCCGCAGTTCGATGCGGCCTCCTTTGCTTAGGCTCTTAACCAGTTTATAACCAATTTACTGAAAAGATTCATGCATAAAGCTAAGCCTAATGCCAGATATCCCCCGAAAAGATTTTATCCAAAGTGGATTGTATCTTGCCATTCTACGGATCACTACCTTAGGCTTGCCAGGAGACCATTTGCGGTTGGGGTTAAGATAGCAACCAAAACGGTTAATATGGTGGTGGACCGAAACCTTATGGGTGCCTATTTTTATTGAAATTCCATCCATCAAATGAATCCATCCGCCCAGGCGTCCCTTTCCACCGGTTCGGTCACGATACTGGACTCCTCCTTCATCCGGTCCAACATCCCTATGACCCGTGCGATCGAATTGATGGAGTTGGCATTCAGGTTGCTATCCGGCAAACAAGCCTACGTTCCCGGCAGGGTGGTGATGTCAACCCCTGATGAACGGATGTCGGTATTTTTCAAGCCTGCTTTTCTAAGCCA
>JAWOHI010000145.1:0-7332 GCA_046485255.1 Bacteroidales bacterium | reverse complement strand
GATTGGTTTTGGGTATTCGCTGGTTGAACGTGGATAATGGGATGTATATATCGTTATTAAGATCGCGAGAAGCGAGCTCCCCGACAGTCTCGGTGAACAGGGCTTTGGATTGCATCACACCAATCACTTCGAACCACTGATCCCCCACTTTCAGGTTTTGCCCCACCGGGTCATCGTAGCGAAACAGTTCGCGTGCAATTCCCGCGCCCAGCACACACACCTTCAACTGCCTTTCGTACTGGTCGGCATTGATGAAATCACCCTTCTCGGTCCGGTAGTTCAGGATCCCGACCACGGCCGGTGTGACACCGATGACAGACGATTTGGCCGAACGGTCGCCAAACCGGGCCTCTGCCTTGACCTCGCTTTGAGGGGAGACGCTGACCACGCCGGGCACGATTTCTGCGATTGCGCTGGCATCCTCCAGGGACAAACCCTTGGAGAATTTCATCCTGACCACCTCCAACTCGGCATCCGTCATCTCCTTGTCCCGGATAATGATGTTGCTTACCCCGAGATCCTGGTACTTGGCGATGGCCTGTTTCTTGGTTCCCTCCCCGATCGAAATCATCGCAATCACCGAGGCGGTGCCAAAAATGATGCCCAGAATGGTCAGGAACGATCGAAACTTGTGATCCAACAGCCCCAAGGCCGCCCTGGTCACATTGTCCTTAATCTGCATTGCTTGGCTGATTTTTTTTGTTCAGGATGGATTCAATGGGTACAAGGGGATCACCGGGCTCAAGCCCGCTGTGGATCAGGGTATGGTGGGAATTGGAGGGACCTGCGCTGACTTCGGTTTTCCGCGTTCCCCCTCCTTTTTTGAGAAATACGTAACAATTTCCATCCTCTCTGAGCAGGCATTTGTTTGGGATGAACAGGGCGTTCTCCGTCTCCTGGCAGATATACTCGCAACTCACGGTCATTCCCGGCTTGAGGCGAAGATCCGACCCGACGATTTCCACCACCACCTTGAACACTTTCTCCTTCTCCTTCCCCTGTTCCACGCAAACCCTGCCAATTTCCGTGATTTTCCCTTGAAAGGCTATTTCCGGCAGGGCATCCAGCCTGACCAGCACTTTCATTCCCATCGAAATCCTGGTAATAGCCGTTTCGTGTACAAACGTCCTGACTTTCATATGATTGATATCGGGGATTTTGGCAATCATCATCCCCGTCCAGATCCGGTCACCGATTTTCAGCGGCCTTGGAGGATAATAATAGGGACTGGAGCCTGCCTGGAACATACCCTCCTTGGGGCTTGTGATGACCATCTGTTTCAGGACTTCCCTCGCTCCATCCAGGTCGGCTTGGACCTGTTCCTCCTTGATTTTCTGAACCCGGAGATCGTAATTGTCCATAACGGGTTTCTGGGCGATTTGCCGCTTGATCTTTTCCATCCTTATGGTAGCCTGTTTAAACTCGAGCTCCTTGATCTTCCGCTTGTTCTCCGTGTCGAAGCGGCTACGCTCCAGCTCCAGTTTCTTCAGGTCGTACATCGCCTGCTCGGTCCTGAGCTGAGCCTTCAGCTCCTGGATGTTGCTCTCCATCTGGACCTGCTGCTTCCTGCTGGCCGCCTGGGCGCTTTCCAGGGACTCCTCCCTGGAGATGATGACCTTTTCAATGGACGAGGGATCGATAAAGATGACCGTGTCTCCTTCCTTTACGGCCTGGCCTGTTTCGGCCATATCCAGGAGCTTGAACTCATAGCCGTACTCCCACCTGACACGGGGCATCAGGATGGCATACGAGCTGATGGCATCCAGTTCACCGGTCTCAATAAAGGAGTTGCGAAACACTCCCTGCATCACCGTGTGCTCCTCCAGCTGCCCGCTGCAGGCGGTCAGGACCAGGATAAATGCGGCGCCTGAGAGCAATCTGCCTGTTCTCATTGCTGCCTCCCCTGTTCGGTTTTACCATTGCCCTGGCCTTCCTGCTTATTGAGGAAAGGATCCGAAAGTGCAATCTCATCGCCCTCCGAAAGCCCTTCGAGCACGACGGCAAAATCCGTGTTGCTCGCCCCGATCCTGACCTCCTTGCGCTTAAATCCAGAACCGGATTTAACGTACACGTTCTCAATGCCCTGCAGCTTGAAAATGGTTCCGACCGGAACAAAGAGGGCCTCTTCAATCTCGCGTATCTTGATTTGGCAGCTGACGGTCAGGCCAGGCAGCAGGTTCTTGTGGACGCCATCGATACTGATCTGGACGGGGAAGATCTTGATTTTCGATTCATAATCCTTGCTCTGGGCCAGGTTGGCCACCTTGGAAATGGTACCGGTATAAGTGGAATCGGAATAGGCATCAGCTTTGATCACGGCCTTCAAGCCGGGGGTGATTTTTGAGATGTCCACCTCGTTGATCTTGACTTCGGCAAGCATTTCCGACAGGTCGGGCAGCTCGATGAGGGACCCGCCGCCCGGCTGGTCGCCCACCTTCAGCTTTTGCCCGGTCATCCAGTTTTCCCTGACAATGGCTATTCCGTTTGAGGGACTGACCAGGAAGAGTGAATTGATCGAGCGGTTGGCCTCCTCCAGGATGGCCGAATGTTGTTTCATTACCAGCTTTTTCTGCATCAGCTCCTGCTCGTGTATTTTTTTACGGTTTTCGATCTGCTCTCCTGCCCGCTCCAAAGCGATGTTGGCCGTTTCGAGTTTCAGGTTGATCTCCTTGCGGGTGATCTCGGATTCAAACACGGCCTGATCGAAATTGATTTTCGAGATCTCCTGGGAGATCCTGGCGATCTCCAGGTCAGCCTCAAGGTCCTCGATCTCCGACTCCTGGGTGGCCTTCAGCTTGTCGTACTCGGCTTGAGCGATCTCGAGCTGTTGTTGGGAGGTTATTATGGCCTTCTTGAATTCGGAGGGATCGAAAATGATCAGGGTATCCCCCTTGACCACCTCCTGGCCATCCTCCACGATCCTGGATATCTTAAGGCTTCCGTACCGGTAGGAAATGGGTGGTGCGGAAATCCCGATGGAATTCACCGCACGGATGGTTCCCTGCTCGGTCAGTACTTCGGTGAAGGTTCCCCGTTTGGCCAGGGTGGTTGGCACTTCGGCAGCCTGTTTCGAACTGCAGGCTGCCAGAACCAGGAGGATCGCAAAGGCGAGGGTCTTACTCATTGATGCTGTTTTTGGGCTTTTGGATGAAATTCTGCGGAGGTTCAACCAGGGCGATGGTTTCCGAACCGATCAGTCCGCTGGTTATGATGGTCTGGGAGCCGTTGGCGGGGCCGGTCCCGACCGATACCGGTCGGAATTTGCCTCCCCCGGCCACATAGACGATTTTCAGGCTGTCTTTTTCAAAAATGGCGAGGGTGGGCACGACTACCGTGTCCCTGACCTGGCTGATCAGGATGGTGCACCGGGCGCTTAATCCGGGAGCCATCAGGGAATGGCAGCTGTCAACCCCGATAATGAGGTCATAATACTTCATTTTCGACGCTCCGGAATATTTGGTCTTGGGGGCCATTGATTTCGACTTGACCGATCCGGTCGTCCGGAGTCCACCGGCCGCATCAACAGTGACGGCCACCACCTGACCTTTTTCAATCCGCTTATAATCAACCTCCTGCAGTTCAATAGAAATTTGCATTTCAGACAAGTCGGGCAAGGACATCAGGGGAAGTTCCGGAAAGATCATGGCTCCCGGCTTGGGATACCCGCCGACGGAGGTTTCGGACCCGTCGTCGTTCATCATTACGATCCTTCCCAGCATTTTGGAAGCCGTAAGAATGCCTGCCGAGGGAGCCAGGACGGTCAATCCCTTCACCCGTTCCTGCATCGTCTGGACTTCGATTTCGGCCTGGATGATGCGCGATCTCATCTGCCTGATCTCCGTCTCGTCGATCGCCTTCTCCGCCAGGAATTTTCTTTCCAGCTTTCTCCCCGCCACCCGCGCTTTTGCCAGTTCCAGCTCCATCAGCCGTTTCTTGACCGGAGGCGCGAACTGCATCTGGACGGAATCGAGCTGGTTGATTGACATCCCCGCCTGATTCTCTTTCAGGCGTGCTTCGAGAACCGCCAGGTTCAGGGCGTTGTCGGCTTCGAGCTTTTTCAGGTCGGCCCTCAGGGTCTCCAGCTTCACGGTCAGCTCGTCGAGCATTTGCCTCAAATCGTCCGACTTCAGGAGGCAGATCGTGTCGCCAGGCTCCACCCGGCTCCCTTCCGGCCGGGCCCATTCCACTGTGAGGACACCATAATAATCCTGGGGGGGCATAATGCTCAAACTGTTGACCGCCTCAATCGTTCCGGTGGCGGCGATCACTTCAGTATAATCGGAACGGCTTAGGTCATAGGTAATAATGGTCGACCCTTTCGGGGAGCAGGAAAAGAAAACAAGAATTACGATTAGGACAATTCCAGGAGCACTTTTCATAGAATAAAACTTCCTGCGGTTGACTTTTTTATGCGGACCCCAAGGGGATTTTGCGGTGGATGATTTCTTGAATGGTGAACGGTTTCCTTTGGAAAGAGGGGCTGTTCAAATCGAAATTAATAAAACTTATGCAAACTACTGATTTGATCCGTCAACAGCTCGCACCTTTTTGGTAAACGAGTTGTTTTGATGCCTTATTGTGGAACGACGCAGGGGGATTCAGGGCAAAAGACTAAACACACTTACGCTCCCGCTCTATTCAATCTCTAGTCTTTCTTCTTCGATTTTCCTCCTTCTGACCCTTTTTTCGTACCTTTGCACCGTTTTTCGCTTTTGTGAAACATCACTAGTAACTATCTGTATGTCAATGATTAAAAAAATAGGCGTATTAACCTCGGGAGGGGATGCGCCGGGGATGAACGCCGCCATTCGTGCGGTTGTGCGGACAGCGCTTCATAACAACCTGGAAGTGACGGGTATCCGTAGGGGATACAAGGGGTTGATCGACGGAGAATTCATTCCGTTGGCGTCGCGGGACGTGAGCAACATCATTCAGCGTGGGGGGACGATCCTGGGCACGGCCCGGAGCGAGGAGTTCCGCACGCCCGAAGGAAGGCGCAAGGCCTATGGCAACCTGGTGGGTGCAGGCATTAACGCCTGCATCGTGATTGGCGGGGACGGGACCTTTCAGGGAGCCGGCCTGTTCAGCAGCGAATTTGACATTCCGTTTGTCGGGATTCCCGGCACCATCGATAATGACCTGTTCGGGACCGACTATACCATCGGTTACGACACGGCGCTCAACACGGTGGTGGAGGCGGTCGACCGCATCCGTGACACGGCCAGCGCGCACGACCGGATGTTTTTCATCGAGGTGATGGGCCGCGGCGCCGGTTTCATCGCGCTCCACTCCGGGATAGCCACCGGGGCAGAGGCCATCCTGATTCCCGAAATGGAGGGGCAGGAGGACTCCCTCCACGACTACCTCCAGAGCCAGGGGAACAAGTCGAGCAACATCATCCTCGTGGCCGAAGGGAACAAGCTCGGCGGGGCGGAGGAGATCGCCCGGCAGATCCAGTTCAAGTATCCCGAATACGATGTCAGGGTGAACGTGCTTGGGCATATGCAGCGGGGCGGGTCGCCGTCGGCCTTCGACCGGTTCCTGGCCAGCCGTCTCGGCGTCGCCGCCGTCGATGCCCTGATGGACAACCAGCGGAGCATTATGGTCGGGTTTGTCAACCACGACATCGTCCACGTGCCCTTCAACAAAACCATCAACACCAGCAAGAACCTCAACAAGATCCTGCTCGACGTGGCCGACATCCTGGCCCATTGATATTTACGATTTACGATTTACCATTTACCATTTACCATTTACGTCATTCACGACATTCACGACATTCACGGTATTCACGGTATTCACGGTATTCACGGTATTTAATTCGTACCTTCCGGCTCAACTTTCACCTTTTGTGCCTTGGCTCTCTACGCTGACATCCTGCTTCCCCTGGCGCTCCCGCAGGTGCTCACCTACGGCATTCCAGCGGAGAGTGCAGCCGATGCGGCACCCGGCAAGCGGGTGATGGTGCAGTTGGGAAAAAGCAAGGTGCTGGCCGGCGTGATCTGGGAAATTCACAGGCGCGCGCCTGTCCAGGAGGCACGACCCATCCTCCGGATCGTGGATGACCAGCCGGTCCTCGACCCGACCCAGTTCAAGCTGTGGGAGTGGATGGCGGATTATTACCTGTGCACCCGGGGCGAGGTGATGAAAGCCGCCCTGCCCTCGCTGCTGAAAACCGACAAACAAGAGGTGCGGCGGGGAGAACCCAAATCAAGATCCAGGAAACCGGCAACCAGCGAAGCCATACCCGACCCTCAGCAAACAGACCCGGAGCTCTCTCCCCTGACTACCGCACAGCAGGGTGTTGCCGATCAGTTTGGCCTGAATATCAGTAAACAGCGCGTCCAACTGCTTCACGGGATCACCTCCAGCGGCAAGACCGAGATCTATATCCACCTGATTGCAGAGCAGCTGCGACAGAACCGGCAGGTGCTCTTCCTCCTGCCCGAAATCGCCATCACCACCCAGATCATCAGCCGGCTGGAGTCAGTCTTTGGCCCCAGACTTCTGATCTACCACTCCCGCCACACCCCGGTCAGGCGCCTGAAAGTCTGGAACCGGGTGCTGGAGGGCCCTCAAGGCAACGGCCAGCTGATCCTGGGGGTCAGATCGTCGATCTTTTTGCCGTTCCGCAACCTGGGCCTGATCATCGTTGACGAGGAACACGAGCACTCATACAAGCAGCAGGACCCGGCGCCCCGCTATCACGCCCGGGATGTGGCGATCGTCCTGGCCAACCTGCACCAGGTCCCCATCCTTATGGGCAGCGCAACCCCTTCGCTCGAATCCTGGAACGCCGCACACAGCGGCAAGTATGCCTTGCTGGAGCTGAACGAGCGGTTTGGAGGGGTCGGAATGCCCGAGATGATGGTAACCGGAACCACCGAAGCCCGCAAACGCAAGCAGATGCAGGGTTCCTTCACTCCCTTGCTGCTGAAGGCAATCGACGAAGCCCTCACCAATGGGGAGCAGGTGATCCTCTTTCAAAACCGGCGCGGGTACAGCCCTTACATCGAATGTACCGACTGCCGGCATATCCCCAAATGCGTGTCGTGCGACGTGAGCCTGACCTACCACCGGTCAACCGCCCAGCTCGAGTGCCACCATTGCGGCTACCGGATCCGGGTTCCTCAAAGATGTCCGGAATGCTCGTCCACCGGACTGACAACCAGGGGGTTGGGAACCGAGCGAGTGGAGGATGACCTGCAACTGCTGTTCCCGGCAGCCCGCCTGGAGCAGCAGTTGCAGGTCATCCTCCACTCGCTCGGTTCCCAACCCCCTGGTTGTCAGTCCGGTGGACGAGCATTCCGGACATCTTTGAGGAACCCGGAT
>JAWOHI010000035.1:0-10046 GCA_046485255.1 Bacteroidales bacterium | reverse complement strand
ATGTTCTTCATCAATCGCGACCCGAAATAGCCGCCCAGGATGGTGTTGACCACCGACAGCCCGTTAAAGTCGGGGTCTTTTTTCGAAAACAGCGGCTTGCCCATCCGGATCGATGACTGGACGGCATCTTCCATCGGCAATGTGATCCGCGAGAATGACGCTGGTTGGGGTTCCGGAAGCATATCCGGAGCAGGTTGTGCCTGGCCCTCTCCGCCCGGCCACTCCTGGCCAAGCGTTTGGTCAAGCAGCGGCAAGTAGCGGCCTGGATCGAGGCCTGTCACCAGGATGCGGCATCTTTCGGGGCGGTAATGGGTGCGGAAAAACCGGATCAGGTGGTCACGCTCCACCCCCGTGACATCCCTGTGCTCCGCGACGGCCCCGTAGGGGTGATGACGGCCGAACAGGGCTGCCGTGAGGGCTTTTCGCGACACGGAATCAACCCGGCGGTCATCCACCAGCATCGACTGGACCCGGTTTTGCTTGATGATCTCCAGCATGTCCGCCGGGAAGGCGGGCTGGAACAGCGCCTCCCGGATCATCTCCAGAAGGGGTTCGAGGTGCTTTTCGGGCGCATGCAGGGTGATCTCGGCCTGGTCGCGGTCGGCCGCTGAATTGAAGTAACTTCCGTAGAATTCAAATAGTTCCGCAACCTCCCCCCCCGACCTGCCGGTAGTGCCTTCCGGGATCATCTGGGCTGTCAGGGAGGCCACCAACAACCGTTCCTGATATCGGCTCCCCGCTTCAAAGACCAGGTCAAGGCGGCATACCGGCTCGTGCCCCGATTGAAGTAGCGCAACCTGAATGCCGTTGCGCAGGCTGGTGAACGTCGGATTAGGTAATCTGAGTCCCTGGATGGGCCTGGTTTCGGGTTTTATCTTCCTGTCAATCATTTTCTTCCTCCCTCGGGTTGGATGACCAGGCACGAACAGTTCCCCGCAGTGAAGATCCGGCCGGCCTCGGCCTGGATCTCCGCCCGGGTCACCGACCGGTACAGGTCCATTTCGGCGGCCATCATCGACGCATCGCCGAGCCATTCGTAGTAGGCGAGGTTCATCGCCTGATTGAGGATGTTGATCCGGGAAAACAAGAGGTGCGATTCCATCCGGTTGAGGACTTTTTCCAGTTCCCTTTCGGTGACGGCCTCCGAAATGATCTTTACGATCTCCTCGTTGATGCCGGCCAGGCCTTCCTCGGGGGTTACCCCGTCGGCCAGGCGGCCGCTGATGATGAACAGTCCGGGATCCCGGTCGCCCGTGATGTAAGCGTCCAGGTCGCTGAAGAGGCGGCGCCCCTTGATGAGGTTCAACAGGAAGCGTGAGCTCATTCCGCTGGACAGGACGTCGGAGATCAGGTCGTTGACGTAGAAACTCCGGCTGGTGCGACTGCCCATATGGTAAGCCAGGTAGATGGCGGGGTAGGGTACCTTCCGTTCTACCTCCTGATAGCGGTACTCCTCCTGGGGCGGCTCTTCCGGGAGGTTCCTCTGCCGGATTTGCCGTGAGGGGATGGGACCAAACCATTTTTCGGCCAGGCGGAATGCTTCATCCGGGCTAATATTGCCTGCCAGCGAAAGGATGGCATTGTTGGGAGCGTAATGGCTGAAAAAGAAGCTCTTGACTTCTTCAAGGCTGGCTCCGGCAATGTGCGATACATCCATCCCGATGGTGGCCCACCGATAGGGATGGACTTGGTAAGCAAGCGGCCGCATCAACAGCCAGGCATCTCCGTAAGGTTGGTTGAGATAGCGTTGACGAAACTCCTCGATCACCACCTTTTTCTGAATTTCGAGGCTCTCCCCGGAGAAATCCAGCTCGTTCATCCGGTCGGATTCCAGCCAGAAGCCGGTTTCGAGGTTCTGAGGAGGCAGGGAGAGATAATAGTTGGTGATGTCGTTGTTGGTGAAGGCATTGTTCTCTCCACCGGCGTGCTGCAAGGGGATGTCGAAGTCAGGGATGTTGGCCGACCCTCCAAACATCAGGTGCTCGAACAGATGGGCAAAGCCGGTCCGGCCGGGATCCTCGTCGCGCGCCCCCACGCGGTAAAGCAGGTTCAGGGCAACCATCGGCGAGGAGGGGTCACGGTGAACCAACACGGGTAGCCCGTTGTCGAGCGTTATTTTGGTGAAATCCATTCAGGCGGTTTGAAAAGCCTCAAAAGTAGCCTTAATTGGAAAGAAAAAAAATAAGCCCGGTTTTGGATAAAACCTGACAAAATGCAATTTTTATCACTGACGGGGTCAGTACATTTGTAAAGTGGTTAACGAGTGGATAGTATGAATGATAGCCAGGTAGGGCACGATGGGATCGTCATTGCCAGGACCGACCGTATGGTAAAGGTTCGGTTTACAGCCCATTCCGCTTGCGCCGGCTGTCACGTCAAGGGGGTCTGCTCCGTATCCAACAGCGAGGAGAAGGTGGTGGATGTGCCCAACGCGGGCTATGATGTTGCCGTGGGCGACCAGGTGGAGGTGCTGCTCGAGCTGAAGCAGGGTTTCCGTGCCATCCTGCTGGCCTATATCCTTCCCTTAATGGTCTTTCTCGTCGTGCTGTTCACCGTTTATGGCGTCACTTCCAGGGAAGAGGCGGCCGGCCTGGCCGCCATCGGTTCGCTGGTTCCCTACTATGCCGGCCTGTTCCTCCTGAGGAAGCGGATTGCCGGATCAGTCAATTTCAGATTGGTTAAACCGAGATAACCCAAAGATATGAATACGGTCGTCATCACGATCATCAGTTTCGCTTTGATCGGCAGCATTGCCGGGGTCATTCTCTACCTGATCGCCAGGCGTTTCAGGGTCATAGAGGATCCCCGGATCGATGCCGTGCAGGATGTGTTGCCCGGCGCCAACTGTGGCGGTTGCGGCTACCCGGGATGCCGGGGATTTGCCGAATCCTGCGTCAAGGCCGACGAGCTGGATGGATTGTTCTGCCCCGTAGGGGGAAATGATTGTATGGCCCTGGTGGCCAAAACCCTTGGAAAGGAGGCCGTTCAGAAAGACCCGGAAGTTGCCGTGGTGCGCTGCTCGGGCAGCCCCGCACACCGGCAGCGGACCGCTGTTTACGATGGGGCACTGACGTGCGAGATCGCCTCGGCGCTTTTCGCCGGCGATACGGGATGCTCCTATGGATGCCTCGGTATGGGCGACTGTGTCCGGGCCTGCAACTTCGATGCCATCCATATGAACGACGAGACGCAGCTCCCGGAGGTGATTGACGAAAAATGCACGGCCTGCGGTGCCTGCGTGAAGGCGTGCCCGAAGGATATTATCGAGCTCAGGAAACGGAACAAGAAGGATCGCAAGATCTTCGTCTCCTGCGTGAACCAGGACAAGGGCGCGGTGGTCAAGAAAGCCTGCTCAGTGGGGTGCATTGGCTGCAAGGCTTGCGTGAAAGTCTGCGCTTACGATGCCATCACGGTAGAGAACTTCCTGGCCTATATCGATCCGGTCAAGTGCAAGCTGTGCCGCAAGTGCGTGGAGGTGTGCCCGACCGATTCGATCCTCGAAATCAATTTCCCGCCGCGCAAAACCGCCGACGCCGGAGCCGGTGCGGAGGTTGCTGAAGTCACTTCAAATTAAAACCAACAGGAGGAAAGATCATTGAAAACGTTTCCAAAAGGTGGTGTTCATCCCCCTGAGAACAAGATCTCCGCGGCAGCTCCGATCGAGGTTCTGCCCCTTCCCGAAGTGGTTACCGTCCACCTCTCCCAGCACCTTGGCGCCCCGGCCCAGCCGGTAGTGGAGAAGGGCGACCAGGTCAAGGTCGGCCAGCTGATCGCCAAAAGCTCGGGATTTGTTTCCGCTTCCATCCATTCACCCGTATCCGGAACGGTGGAGAAGATCGAGCCGCTGCCCGATGCATCCGGTTATAAGAGACCGGCCATTGTCATCAAGGTGGCGGGTGATGAGTGGGTCGATTCGATCGACCGCTCGCCCGACCTGGTCAGGGAGAGCTCCCTGACGCAGGGGGAGATCATCGCCAGGGTCAGCGAGATGGGTATCGTCGGGCTTGGAGGCGCCACTTTTCCCAGTCACGTGAAGGTGATGATTCCCAAAGGGAAGAAGGCTGATTTATTGATTATCAATGGAGTGGAGTGCGAGCCCTATTTGACGTCCGACCATCGGCTGATGCTGGAGCGGGGTGAGGAGATCCTGGTGGGCACCAGCCTCGTGATGAAGGCCATCGGAGTGGAACGGGCGGTCATCGGGATTGAGCGGAACAAACCGGATGCCATAGCGCACCTGACCGGCCTCTGCAGCCGCCATCCCGGGATCAGCGTGGTACCCCTGAAGGTTAAATATCCGCAAGGCGGTGAAAAGCAGCTTATTAAAGCCATTACCGGTCGTGAGGTCCCATCCGGACGGCTACCGGTCGACGTAGGTGCCGTGGTGCATAATGTCGGGACTGTGTTCGCGGTGTATGAGGCGGTGATGAAGAACAAACCCCTGTTTGAGCGGGTTGTTACGGTTACCGGCAAGAAGCTGGAGCGCCCCGCCAACTACCTGGTGCGGATCGGCACATCGGTGTCCGCCCTGATCCAGGCGGCCGGCGGCATTCCAGGCGACACGGGCAAGCTGGTGAACGGCGGCCCGATGATGGGGAAAGCCCTCTCCTCGGCCGATGTGCCGGTGACCAAGGGCACCTCAGGCCTCGTGCTCCTGCCTCAATCCGAAGCACTGAGGCGGCCGGTGATGAACTGCATCCGCTGCAACCGCTGCAGCACGGCGTGCCCGATGGGGCTGGAGCCCTATCTCCTTCAAACCTTGAGCGAAATGGCCCGGTGGGATGAGGTGGAGGGCAACCGGGTGATGGACTGCATCGAGTGCGGGTCCTGCAGCTATATCTGCCCGGCATCAAGGCCGCTCGTTGATTTCATCCGCACGGGTAAAGCAAACGTTAACCGCATAATTAGGGAGAGAAGCAAATGAGTTCAACCAGCCTGCTCACGGTAGCGCATTCGCCGCATCAGTTCGGCTCCGATTCCGTGCAGAAGATTATGTTCAGGGTTCTTTTCGCCCTGGTGCCGGCCTTTGCCGTCTCCCTGGTCTTTTTTGGCTTGGGGGCCCTCGTCGTCACCTCGGTGGCGGTGGTTTCCTGCCTGGCCTTCGAATACCTGATCGCACGGTTCATAATGAAAACCCAGCCGACCCTCTGGGACGGCTCCGCGGCCGTCACCGGAGTCCTGCTGGCTTTCAACGTGCCCAGCAACCTGCCGGTCTGGATGATCATCATCGGCAGCCTGGTGGCCATTGGGATCGCCAAGATGTCGTTCGGCGGACTCGGCAAGAACCCTTTCAACCCCGCCCTGGCGGGCAGGGTATTCCTGCTGGTCTCCTTCCCGGTCCAGATGACCAGCTGGCCTGTGGCCGGAACGCGTTTTGAGTACCTCGACGCCACCACCGGGGCCACCCCCCTGGGAATCATCAAGGAGGGCCTCAAGAACGGTCAACCGGTGTCCGAGCTGCTCCAGGAGATCCCCGGATACTCCCAGATGCTGCTCGGCAATATGTCCGGTTCCCTTGGTGAGATTTCCGCACTGGCCCTGCTGATCGGCGGTCTTTACCTGTTGTGGAAAAAGGTGATAACCTGGCACATACCGGTCTCCATCATCGGAACCGTCCTGCTCTTCACCGGCATCCTCTGGGGCATCAGTCCGGAGAAATTCGCCGACCCGCTTTTCCACCTGCTGGCTGGCGGCATCATCCTGGGGGCGCTTTTTATGGCCACCGATATGGTGACCTCACCAATGGCACCCACCGGACAGATCATCTTTGGCGTGGGCATCGGCCTGATAACCGTCCTGATCCGGGTCTTCGGGGCCTATCCAGAAGGGGTCTCCTTCGCCATCCTGATAATGAACGCTTTTGTGCCACTGATCAATAAGTATTTCAAACCCAAACGGTTCGGGGAGGTAATAAAAAATGGCTAAACTCGAATCCACCCTCAAGACAATGGTGCTGTCGCTCCTGGGCGTCTGCACCGTGGCCGCCACCCTCCTGGGGTTTATGAACGAACTGACCAAGGGGCCGATCGCGGAATCCAAGCTCCGGGCCAAGCTGGCCGCGATCCAGCAGGTGGTGCCAGAATTCAACAACAACCCGAGCGATGAGATGTACACCGTTCAGACCGACATCGGCGAACTGGAGTGCTTCCCGGCCCGGAAAGACTCGGTGCTGGTGGGTACAGCCATCAGTTCGAGGACCAACCTGGGATTCAGCGGCACCTTCACCGTAATGGTAGGCCTGGACCCGGCCGGCGTTCTGATCAACACTTCGGTGCTGGAGCACAAGGAGACGCCCGGGTTGGGGACTAAGATGCTGGAACCCAAATTTAAAGACCAGTTTCCCGGCAAGAACCCGGCAACCGATAACGTTAAAATCACCAAGGATGGGGGGCTGATCGATGCCATCACGGCAGCCACCATCAGTTCACGGGCCTTCAGCGACGCGGTGATCCGCGCCTGGGA
This sequence comes from Bacteroidales bacterium, assembly GCA_046485255.1. Taxonomy (GTDB): domain Bacteria; phylum Bacteroidota; class Bacteroidia; order Bacteroidales; family UBA12481; genus UBA12481. The sequence continues at coordinate 3,584 of JAWOHI010000035.1, read as the reverse complement.
GGGCTACAGTAAAGGAGGAGCGCAATGAGCAGAGTAAAGCATTTTACCAACGGGATCATCCGGGAGAACCCGGTGATGGTCCTCCTGATCGGGCTCTGCCCGATGCTTGCAGTCTCCACCTCGGCTTTCAACGGCCTGGGGATGGGAGTGGCCACCACCTTCGTGTTGACGATGTCGAACATCGTGGTCTCCTCCATCAAGAATTTCGTGCCCTCCAAGGCGCGCATTCCCATCTTTATCGTGGTGATAGCCAGCTTTGTAACCATCGTTCAGATGACGATGGAGGCTTTCGTGCCGGCCCTGTACAAGGCTCTCGGCGTCTTCGTGCCCCTGATCGTGGTCAACTGCACCATCCTGGCCCGGGCCGAGGCTTTTGCACAGAAAAACACGGTATTGGATTCGATCTTCGACGGATTGGGAATGGGGCTGGGATTTACCCTGGCAATCACCTCGCTGGGAGCCATCCGTGAGATCCTCGGGAACGGAAGCATCTTCGATATGCGGCTCGTCAGCCCCGACGCCAATACCATCCTGGTTTTCATCCTGTCGCCCGGCGCCTTTATCGCCCTGGGTTATATGATCGCAGTGTTTAACCAGCTCCGGAAGGCTAAATAGAAAGGAACAACGATGGAATACCTGATTATCCTGATAAGCGCCATTTTTGTCAATAACATTGTCCTGGCGAAATTCCTGGGCATCTGCCCCTTCTTTGGCGTCTCCACCCGGGTCAGCGTCGCCGCCGGTATGTCGGGCGCCGTGATGTTCGTGATGGTCCTGGCCACGGTGGTAACCTTCCTGCTCCAGCGGTTTGTTCTGGATCCCTTTGGCATCGGATATATGCAGACCATCGTCTTCATCCTGGTCATCGCTTCGCTGGTCCAGATGGTCGAGACGATCCTGAAAAAGGTGTCACCGAGCCTTTACCAGGCTCTCGGCATATTCCTGCCGCTGATTACCACCAACTGCGCCGTTCTGGGTATCGCCATCCTGACGATCCAGAACGAGTATAACCTGATCGGTGCGGTGGTCTTTTCCGTGGCCAATGCCATCGGCTTCGGGTTGGCCATCATCATCTTCGCCGGACTGCGGGAGCACCTCGAGCTGATGAACGTACCGAAAGGTATGAGAGGGTTCCCCATATCGCTGGTGACTGCCGGACTGCTGGCCCTGGCCTTTATGGGGTTCGCGGGGATCGTGAAATAGGCAGCTGGCCGGTTGGGTCAGAGCCGTGCCAGGGGCGTGATCTCCTGTGAGGCAAAGATTCCTTTCAAATACTTGTAATACCCGGTGATTGCAATCATCGCCGCATTGTCCATCGTGTAGGCCAGCTTCGGGATGTGGATCTTCCATTTCCTGCGTTCCGCTTCCGCCCGGAGGGCTCCCTGAAGGGCCGAATTGGCAGCCACGCCGCCGGCCAGCCCGATCTCACTGATACCCGTCTGCCTGGCCGCCAGGATCAGCTTGTGCATCAGGATCTCCACGATGGTGTATTGAAGGGATGCCGCCAGGTCGTTGATGTTCTTTTCGATGAAGCCGGGGTCACCCTTCAGGTTGTCGCGCAGAAAATAGAGGAAGGAGGTCTTGAGTCCGCTAAAACTGTAATCCATCCCTGCTATCCTGGGCCGGCTGAATGTAAAGGCCAGGGGATTGCCCTCTTTGGCCAGCCTGTCGATGACCGGTCCCGCCGGATAGGGCAGTCCGACCACCTTGCCGCACTTGTCGAAGGCTTCGCCTGCCGCATCGTCTATCGTCTGGCCGATGATCTCCATATCGAGGTGGTCCCGCACCAGCAGGATCTGGGTGTGCCCTCCCGACACCAGCAGGCATAAAAAAGGAAAGCCCGGCATCTCCTGCCTGTTGAGGAAGAGCGCCAGCACGTGGCCCTGGAGGTGGTTCACGTCGATCAGCGGAATGCCCCTGGCCAGCGCCAAACCCTTGGCAAAGGAGGTTCCCACCAGCAGGGAGCCCATCAAACCGGGGCCGCGCGTGAAGGCAATGGCATCCAGGTCGCCCGGGCCAACTCCCGCCTCACGCAGGGCGAGGTCAACCACCGGGATGATGTTCTGCTGGTGCGCACGGGAAGCCAGTTCGGGCACCACGCCGCCATAGGTCCTGTGTACATCCTGGTTGGCAATCCGGTTGGAAAGAAGCTCTCCGTCACGGACAACGGCTGCCGACGTGTCATCGCACGACGACTCGATCCCGAGAATGGTAACCTGCTTGTTTTCTCCCACTAACAACACAATTTTTTGTATTTTCGGACAGTTTTTGTGCCAAAAATAGCAAAGAAAAGCTCCTTGCCATTAAAAAAGTTCATCCGGCTCCTCGTCATCCTCCTGGTTGTGGGCCTGATCATTGCCGGGGCGCTGCTCGCATTGCGCACCTCCTGGTTGCAGACCAAGCTTGCCACCAGGGTCCTGACCGCGTTGACGAAGCACTATGACGGTCAGGTATCGGTGGGCAGCGTTTTCATCCGTTGGCCCAACCGGATCGAGGTCAGCCGACTGCTGATCCTCGACCCCATCAACGATACCCTGCTCTACCTTCCGGAAGTGACGGCATCGGTGCGCAGGCTCAACCTCGACAAGCGGTCACTCTCCCTCTCCGGAATGACCATCCGGGAGCCGGTGGTCCGCCTCAGACAGCTCCCCTCCGGCGAGATGAACTACCAGCAGCTCATTGACGGCTTTGCCCCGGAGGATACCCTCAGGAAAGCCAAGCCCTTCACGTTCCAGTGCTCCCGTTTAAGGCTCAAAGGCGGAAACCTGCTTTACCGAATGTACGGCAGCGCCCCAATACCTGGTAGGCTCAACCCCGAGATGATCAGCATTTCGGGCGTGGAGGCCGGGATACGGATGCTCACCATCGGAGAAACCATCAGCGTGGATATCGAGCAGCTCACCTTTATCGAGCAGAGCGGGTTCCACCTGGGCGACCTGTCGGGCAAGGTCAGCATCATCGACTCCATCATTATTGGCGAGGAGCTTGACCTGCTGACCGGTAACTCCCGCCTGCGGATATCCGAAGCAAAGGTCGGGATCGCGCCCGACCTTCAGTTTGAAGCCCTCGTGGAGCCCGGTACCTTCGTCGGGCCAGCCGACCTGCAGCTATTGACCGGTATCGCCCTGGATACCAACACACCGCTGATGCTCAGCGGATCTTACGCCGGAACCGCCGCCAGCATTGCGGCCCGGGGGGCGAAGATCAACTGGCCGGGACTGGTCCTGTTCGATGGCGACCTGCTGTTTGACTACCGGGGTGACATCCTGAAATCAGAATTCAACCTCGTCACACGTGATTTTTCCGTAGACCCGCCAACGGTTATCCGGGACCTCCTGTCGGGCCAGATCCCCGGTGTTTCCATCGAATTGCCTGAAATACTGGAGACCATAGGGACGATACGCTATCAGGGACGCCTGAGTGGAACTGCCGACAACCTGTCGAGCAAGGGAAAGTTCCTGCTGCGGGCCGGCACGTTTGATACCGACCTGCGGATGATCAAGAATATCGCCAGCCGGGGGTACAGCTTCAAGGGCCAGGTTGCGGCTGTTGAGTTCAACCCGGATGAGTGGTCGGGAACCACT
>JAWOHI010000391.1:0-5528 GCA_046485255.1 Bacteroidales bacterium | reverse complement strand
CGCCTCGTGGGGAATCCTGCTCAATATGTAGATGGAGGATATGCCGAGGAGGGCAAGGACCGGATAAACATAGACAAACACGTAAGGGTTGGCATCGAGCCAAATACCAAAGATAAAGGTGGCCAGGAGCATCGCAGCCTTGTTAAGGCCGGTGGCGTAGCTATAGAGGGAGCCGAATAGGTGGTGCCGGTAACTGCTCTTTAGGAACAGATTGATAATGGGATAAATAATGGGGTTGGCCAGATAGAACATCAGGAAGATCCCGAGAAATGCCAGACTGAAGAAATGATTATCACCAAATGACTCCACCGATCGGGGGAAGAAGAGCAAAAGAACCAGCGGAACGCGGGTAACCCAGGCCACGATTCGGATGAGGCGGGTCTTATCACGCGATCGCCTGATCCACTCATTGAGCACCACCGCAAAAAGAAGGACGATGACGGAAAACTGAAAAAGAACACCAATCTGAAAATCAGTGCCTTTCAAGCTTTTTATCAGGACATATTCATTAAGGGCCAATACCCCGAGGATGATTCCCTCGATCAGGGAATAGAGCAGGTGCAGGGCGAATGCCCTTCTTTCCCCTGGCAGCAGGCTGGCAAGGATCTGTTTCAACTATTTGGTTACCCAGTCGATGATCTCCTCGCTCAGCGGACTGACCCTCGGGGGAATGGACTTGATCAGGTTGCCCTTTTCGTCGATCAGGAATTTTTGAAAATTCCACTGAATCTCGGCATCAAGAGTTCCATTCAGCTTCTTGCTGGTCAGCCACTTGTAAATAGGAGCAATGTCGTTCCCTTTAACCGACACCTTGGCCATCATCGGGAAGGTCACTCCATAATTCTCCGAGCAAAAGGAAGCAATCTCATCATCTGTACCCGGTTCCTGTGACAGGAAATTGTTGGCCGGGAAACCGATGATGACGAACCCATCCCGGCCATACTGGTCGTAGAGGTCCTGCAAGGCCTTGTACTGCGGGGTCAGGCCGCACTTGGATGCCGTATTGACGATCATCACCTTTTTACCCTTAAGCTGGGCAAGGGAGAAATCACTTCCGTCGATGGCCTTGACCGTGAAACCGTAAAACCCGTCCCGGTGCTCTTGCCCGAAGACCGGAATGATACTCATCAGGGCGATCAATACAATAAATATCCTATTCATATACGTTAACTTTGCAGATCAAACACGGTAGTGGTATTTTTGTTCAAAATTCGGAATTTTCCTTCATTGGATTCCATTTGCCGCTTAGGAAATTGAGACAAATTGCTAATGATTTTGATACCCACATCGATAAGAAAGATCCTGATATGAAAAAACACACCTTCTCCCTGGTTATGCTGGCACTGCTTATGTTGGTCCTCCCGGCCGCCCCTGTACAGGCTCAAAGTGTCAACGCTTTTGAAGGCCTCTCGATCCGGTTGAATCCCGGAGTCGTAACCTTTTATGGTGAAATGAGCAACAGCAGCCTGAACCCATTCGACAAGTTCAAGTACGGGTCAAGCTTTGGCTTCAACGGTTCGATTGTCAAGAATTTCAGCCCGGCTTTTGGAGTTCAGGCCCAGGTAGTAACCACCACGATGTATAATCTTCATCAGGTTGAAGGAGAGTCGTTTAAAAGCTATATTGTCGCTTCGGTCAATGACTACAATTTGTCGGCACGCTTTGATCCCCTGCTGCTGGGCAAGGGATATGCCCGCCGAATCTCCCCCTTCGTCTCGGCAGGTGTGTCCTCGATCGCCTTCCGGAGTGTGCGCAAAAATTTCGACAACAACAGTGTCCTCGGCCACATGGGTTATCAGACGGATGGTTTGACCAAGGCCAGGCGCGAATTGGCAATGGCCATACCAATCAGTATCGGGGTCTCGTTTCGGTTGTCCGATAATTTCAGCATTGAAGCGGAACACTCTTTGCGGCTGACCAATACTGACCTGCTGGATTGCGTACTGGTTGATCCCAGCGCAAATGACAATTACGCCATCACCTCGGTCGGCTTGAAATATACCATTGCACCGGCGAGGCCGGCGTCGGAGAGGGCTCCAAGAAAGCCCAGGGTGAAGCAGGGGGCCACAGCCGCCAAACCGGCGACAGAACCAACCACCCGGCCATCCTCTCCCAACGTGTTCATTGATGTGGAAATTCCGGCGGTCATCAACGCCAACGAACCAATAGCCGTAAATGTAAGGATCAACAAATCAGCCTTCGAAGGATCAGCCAGACTGGTCCAGTCCTACCCCGCCGGATTCATTGCCTATGAACCGGCCAGCGGCACCTCGGGCCAGTTCAGCTTTGTCAATCAGACTGTTCAGATTGAATGGGACCGAATGCCTGCCGATCCAATCGTTCATTGTGACTATTACATCAAGGCGGACGGGAACCTCTCAGGGTCGCAACAGATCACGGGCCGCTTTGAATACCGGGATTCCGAAGGCCCCAAAACCATCCGTTTCAACAAACAGGTCCTGATCCGTGAAAGCGAAGCTGGACAAAAGGAAACAGCCCGGATCATCCCGGCCACCTTTAGTTCAGGGGTTGAATTCAGGGTTCAGTGCGGTGCATTCAGAGAGCAGATTCCTACCGTGGAGAAGATCGCCTCTCTCTACCGGATCACCGATACGGTGCAGGAAGAGCGGCACGAAGGATGGTATAAGTACACGGTCGGGACCTTGAAGACGTACGAGGAGGCAGTCAGGTATCGCGACGACTTTATCAAGCGCACCGGACTGACCACGGCCTTTATCGTAGCCTACCGCGATGGAGTCCGGCTGGCCCGGATCACGGATGCCCTTAAATAGCCAGCCAATTGCCGGCGACTTAATCGCCTCTTAACCTTGTGGTTATGGACGATTGGGCCTCCAATCGCCCATCTTCGCGGATCAGCCAGGTGGCCCCTGTTCCAGTGGATTTGGCAGATGCCTCGAAGGCCGTTGGCAAGGTTTTTATCAGAGGAACACCGGGGTAATTGCGACTAGCGAGCCCAAGAGCGCTGAACTTGCCTGCATACTTTCCTTTTTCAGCAAAATACGCACGCTGAGCATAATAAATCTCCCTCAGCATCCATTTAACCTCGGAATCGGGATCACGGGCAAAATTCTCCACATCCGATCCGGCCGTTAATCCGGAGAACTGGAGATAGCCCCACATTTCGGGCATATGCATATTGATGGCTCCCTGGGGTGACCAAACCCAGTTGTCCTCGGGAAAAGGCTTTCCTGTTTCCGGATTAATCTCTTTCCGGTAGTTTCCGTTTTCGACAACCATCCGCCACTCAACCCTTGAAAAATTAATCCGCCATTGATCTCCCGGAGCCGGCAACCGTCCAACCGGAGCACACTCTTTCAGGATATCGAGCGGTAGCGCCAATTCGACGCTCCACCCGGCATCCAGGTCCGAGGGGTCATTCAGCGTACCAGCCAGGGAGATTCCAACCCGAAGCCCTGCAATATCCCAGCCATTCACCGGAGGACCTCCATCCCGGTAGGGCTTGATCAAGAGAAGATCCCAGGCGGTTCCCAGGGCATTGACCTCCAGCTCATAATACTGGTGAGTATCGCCATCGGGGTCGATGAACACCTCAAAATCGTGGTCATAAAAAATCACGGTGTCCCTCATCTTCAGGGTTGCCCAGAGGTGAGGCTCCTCCATCTCAGCGGCGATGTACAGGTACTGGTCATCCCAAAGCATTTTAACTCGTGTCGAAAAGCGGGGTTTAGGCTTGGCATCTCCTTCAATATCAACAAATTCATCCGTCCAGGGGGCAAAAGCCCACTCCTCCTCCGCCAGTACACCGTCGATGGTAAGCGGCAGTGCAGGGCGGTAACACACATACCCCTTGGGATTTGGCTTGGGAAACAGTCCCTTTGGCTCCCGCTTGGCGGTTTCCAGGGAACAGGCGGCTGATACCAGCAGGACAACAACCGCCAGGGCGTTGATTATCAATAATTTTGGTGCCACTTGAATCTATTTACGGGGCTCCCAATAGCAAACTTTAGGCGAGGAGATCAGCTCCTCCTTCTTAAGGACCTTCAGTCCTTTGTCCACCTCTGGCCTGCTGAGCCCGGTCAGTTCGACAATCTCACCTGCCTTGAGGGGTTTCCCGGCCTTTTCCATTGCCTTGATGATCGTTTCTTTCAGTTCCATGATTTCCTTTTTAAGTCCAAACAAAAATATAAATCTTAGGGTAAAGTCATCACCCCGGCAGCAGGATTAGCAGGTATTGTTAATTTTGCCGGATCACCTAAACGTTCACCTGATGGAGTTGACACTATTGGTCCTGGCTGCCGGAATTGGCAGTCGTTACGGAAGCTTGAAACAAATGGACCGTCTTGGCCCGGGCGGAGAGTCGATCATTGATTATTCCGTATTTGATGCGGCCGAAGCGGGTTTTACTAAGGTGGTTTTCGTGCTGCGCGAGGAGATCGTGGACGACTTTTACGAGATCTTTGCCAACCGGTACATGTCGCGATTGAAGGTGGGTCATGTAGTGCAGCGCTTAATCGATAGACCGGCCGGCATCCCGGTTCATCCCGACCGTGTAAAGCCCTGGGGCACGGGGCACGCAGTATTGTGTGCAGAACCTCTTTTGAATGAGCCCTTTGCGGTAATCAATGGGGATGACTACTATGGTAAGGATGCTTTCAAGGTGATGGCCGGTTTCCTGCGCCAGCGGGATCCCGGGGAGATACGGGTTCAGTCGATGGTTGGATACAACCTTTCCAATACGCTCTCCGAAAATGGATCGGTATCCAGAGGCATCTGCACAGTGGGCGAAGGCGGTATCCTGACGGGTGTTGTCGAAAGGACTCACATCGAAGAGAAGGATGGACGTATCCTGTTCGTTGAAGAGAATGGCAATGAGGTAGAACTAGCTGGCAATGAGATTGTTTCGATGAATTTCTGGGGATTTACCCCAGCCCTCTTGCCGCCATTCAGAGAGCTGTTTACCGGTTTTCTTCAAGAGCGCGGCAATGAACTCAAGTCCGAATTCTTTATCCCCTACGGTATTAACCTACTGGTTCAAAAAGGATTGTTATCGGTCAAGGTATTGGAAAGCAATGCCAGGTGGTTTGGAGTAACCTATCAGGAAGACAAGCCGCTGGTTCAGGAAAAACTGGGGCAGATGCACCGCCAGGGCGATTATCCCAATCGGATCTGGTAACCGGATCAGGCATTGGCTCCTGCGCGGAACCCAGCCTCCAGAGCGTGAAGGTTGGCAGCCACTATCTCATCCCCCTTCCGGATGAACACCTGCTTGACTCCCTCCTGTAAAGCGCTGAAAGGCAGATTGATAAATCGGGCAGCTGCTCCGAGCATCACAATGTTGGACGATTTGGATGATCCGCAGTCGCGTGCAATTTCATCGGCATTGACCCACAGGTGGTTGGGCAAAGCCTCCACGGCACCCCGAATGACTGATTCTTCAGGATAGTTGGTAATGTTCAGGAAAGGAACCTGCACCCGTCTTCGCCCTCCCCCGCTTTTCCCATTCCGACACCGATATCACCGCACCCGTCCTGACCGAGGCCGCGCAT
>JAWOHI010000383.1:0-3872 GCA_046485255.1 Bacteroidales bacterium | reverse complement strand
CGTTCTCCGTTGATCAGAAAATCCAGCTTCACCAGGTCGGTCCGGCGGCAGTCGATCAATTCGTAGTCGAAGGACCCGTAGCCCTGGGTGATGGATTTCAGCCGGTCGTAAAAGTCGTAGATTACCTCTCCCAGGGGCAGCTCGAAGATCATCTCCAGGCGGTTGTTGGTCAGGTACTGGTAGTTCTTGTTGATGCCCCGGCGGTCCAGGCACAGCTTCATCACGGCGCCCATGTAGCGGTCCGGGATGATGATGGCCGCCTTGATGAACGGCTCCAGCGCATATTCGATCGTGGTGGGGTCGGGGTAAAGCGCCGGGTTGTCAATGACCAGCTCCTCGCCGTCGTTCATGATCAGCTGGTAGCGAACTGAGGGGGCGGTGAGGATCAGGGAAAGATCGTACTCGCGCTCCAGACGCTCCTGAACCACCTCTAAGTGCAGCAAACCTAAAAAACCGCAGCGAAAGCCGAATCCCAGGGCCGCGCTGCTGTCTTTTTCATAGACCAGTGAGGCGTCGTTGAGCTTGAGTTTTTCGATGGCCACGGCCAGGTCTTCGTAGGCATCGGATGCCACCGGGTAGATTGAGGAAAAAACCACCGGCTTGGCCTCCTTGAAACCGGGTAGTGCTTTGCTGCAGGGCCTGCGGTGGTGGGTGACGGTGTCACCGCTGCGCGTATCGCTCACCGTTTTGATGCCGGCGATCATGTAACCGACCTCTCCCGCGGTCAGTTCTTTTCTGGGTACGCGTACGATCTGGAAAATGCCCACTTCCTCCACCTTGTATGTGGCATCGTTGGACATGAACCGGATGCGGTCCCCGGCGCGGATGGTGCCATCCTTGATCCGGAAATGGACCACCGTGCCCCTGAACGGGTCGTAGTGGGAGTCGAAGATCAGGGCCTGCAGCGGGGCCTCGGCGTCGCCTGCCGGCGGCGGCAGTTTCTGGACAACGGCCTCCATGATTGCATCGATACCCAGCCCTTCCTTGGCCGATGCGAGGATGACCGCATCGGGGTCGAGTCCCAGATCCTCTTCGATCTGTTCCTTGACCCGCTCGATGTCCGCCGATGGCAGGTCGATCTTGTTGATCACCGGAATGATTTCCAGGTTGTGTTCCATGGCCAGGTAAAGGTTGGCCAGGGTCTGGGCCTCCACTCCCTGGCTGGCATCGACCAACAGAAGCGCACCCTCGCAGGAGGCCAGCGCCCGGGAAACCTCATACGTGAAGTCCACGTGTCCCGGCGTGTCAATCAGATTCAGATCGTAGGTCTTGCCATCTTTGGCTTTATATGGCAAACATACAGTTTGGCTTTTGATGGTGATACCACGCTCGCGTTCGATATCCATGCTATCCAGAATCTGGTCCTTGAAATCCCGATCCGCGATGATTTTGCTAGACTGGATCAATCGGTCGGACAGGGTGGATTTACCATGGTCGATGTGAGCGATGATGCTGAAGTTGCGTATGTTTTTCATATTGATACGGGTTTGTTCAAAACAGGCCTTATCTGCCGGTTGACACTGGATTTCAACATAGCTATACTCACGGCGTTTTTAAAAATTTTTATTAATATCAGATCGTTTTCGGGCATGTCAACCGGTAACCGCCAGCGATCTGCCGATAATGAAAAATGAACCCAATGGCCACGCACATTCTTATCGTCGACGATGACCTCTCCATTCGGGATGCCATGTATGAATTTATCCAAATGTCCGGTTACGAAGCATCGGTGGCCTCCAGCGCTGAGCAGGCCCTGGATGTGCTCTCGGCCAGGGCCGTGGAGGTGGTGATCACCGACATCATGCTGCCCGGCATGGACGGACTTGCGCTGACTGACCAGATCAAACGGACCCGGGACAGCGATGTGATCGTCATGACCGGATACAGCACGGATTATTCCTACGAGGAGGCCATCAGCAAGGGGGCCAGTGACTTCGTTTTTAAACCGGTGCGTTTTGAAGAACTGCTGCTGCGCCTGAAGCGGGTGCTCAACGAACGGCGACTCAACCAGGAGCGGCTGCAGATGCTGGATGAACTCAAGAAGCTGTCCATCACCGACGGTCTGACGCAGCTCTATAATTCGCGCTATTTTTACACCCAGCTAAAGGGTGAGATCGAGCGGTCCAACCGTTACGGTCACAAGTTGAGCCTCCTGCTGCTGGACATCGACAAATTCAAGGAATACAATGATACCTACGGTCACCTGGAGGGTGACAAGGTTCTCGTGCGCATCGGCCGGATCATCAAATCCTGTCTGCGCAAGATGGACACCGCCTACCGGTACGGTGGTGAGGAGTTCACCGTCATTCTGCCGGGCACCCATGGTGAAGAGGCCAGGACAGTCGCCGAGCGGCTTCGATCCGCCGTGGCAGCCGAAAGTTTTCCGGGAGGTGGAAATCCCGGCCTTAAGATTACCATCAGCATCGGGGTAACCCAGTACCGGCAGACAGAGGAGATTTCCTGCTTTGTCCAGCGTGCCGATCAGGCGATGTACCGGTCCAAACAGGCCGGGAGAAACAAGGTGTCCTGCATGTTTGAGGAATCCGCTGAATGAGTTCATTGCGCGCTATCGCGGTTCAAAGGGAACCGGTAAGCGATTTTTGCTAAACCCCTTCGGCCGTTTTCCCTGATTTTGCCATGATCGACTATACCTTTCTTAAAACGCCGACCCAACCTGAAATCAACCGCCTGATTCAGCTTTACCGACAAGCCGGCTGGTGGAAGGACGCCTTGGACAATCCATCCCTGGTTGCCGGCATTGTCGCCGGCAGCCATTGTTTTCTGGTCGCCCGGCGTGCGGAATCGATCATCGCCATGGGACGGGCCATCAGCGACCGGATCAGTGACGCTTACATCCAGGATGTTACCGTGGATTCCGTTTTCCGCAGGCAGGGCATTGGGTCACGAATGGTGGCGGAGTTGGTGGCTCGACTGGAGGCCGACGGTATCGGCTGGATCGGACTGATCGCAGAAAGGAAGACGCATCCATTCTATCGTCCCCTGGGTTTTTCTCCCATGGCCGATTCTGTGCCCATGCTTAAAACAATATGATGACATTTACCCAGTTAACCCACCAAGATTACAACCTTTACCGTCACTATTTCAAGAACCAACCCTATGAGCTCTGCGCCTACTCACTCTCTTCCATCATCGCCTGGAACAATCAGGAATACACACCGTTCGGAGCTGAGTTTGAAGACGCGTTTATTGTGGCCGCTGAATTTGAAACCCTGAAGAAGAACCGGCACCTGCTGCTGCCGATCGCAACGCAACGGATGTATTCACCCGAGGACCTGGTCAAGGTGGCCAACCTGGCCGGGCACTCGGAGTACTGGTTTGTTCCCCAGGATTATGTCGATCATTTCGGGAAGGATCGGGTCGAGCAATTCTTCACGGTGAAACACCACGGCGCCTATGACGACTATGTCTACAGGGTCGATGACCTGGCCGGCCTCAATGGCAACCGCTATTCCAAAAAACGCAACCTCATCAATCAATTCGTGAGGGAGTATGTGGATCCGGGAAAGGTGACCATTGATCCTGTCAATCCGGCCAATGCCGAGGATTGTCTGGTATTTCTGGAAGAGTGGTGCCGGGAGCGTGACTGCGACGCCGATGACCAGGTGGACCTATCCTGCGAGAAGCAGGCGGCCATCAATACCCTGAATCACTTCGATGCTTTTGATCTGAAAGGCATCCTGCTGCGCATCGACGGCAAAGTGAGCGCCTTCGGTATCTCGGCACCCTTGACCCGGGAAATGGCGACCTTACAGTACGAGAAGGCTTTCGGCAGCATCAAGGGGCTGTACCAGTATTTTGACAACGCCTGTGCCCGCATGCTCTTCAATGGCTATACCTACCTGAACAAAGAG
>JAWOHI010000343.1:0-4837 GCA_046485255.1 Bacteroidales bacterium | reverse complement strand
GTAATCTTTTATTCCGATGGCCCCGATGCCCTTGAACAGGTGGAAAAGGCTCTGCATCGGGAAGTAGGTGAGGGCTGAGTCGGCCACCGCGGCTATTTGGTCCGGCTTCTCCTGCTCATTGAGTATGAAGAGCAGGTTCTGCCAGGCCAGGTAGTTGCCCGGGTCGGTCCGGAGGATCCTCCGGTAGATCGGTTCGGCCTCGTCAGGCCGGTTGACCGTATAAAGGTAATTGGCGTACATGGCATCCACCTCGGGGTGGCCCTTATCTGTTTCATACACCACCCGGATCATTTCAATCACTTCGGGATCCGGCTCCTCCTGCTTGCTTCCCTTAAGGAACTCACTGATTATGGCTATCTTGATTACCGGATTGACATCTGTTGAACGGAAACCCTTGAGGAAAGCTTCCACGGCCTCGCTACGGTTGCCCTGGGTAAACAGGAAATGGCCATAGGAAAAATTGACGGCCGGGTTTTCGGGGTTCTCGATCAGCAGATGGGTATAGTGTTTCAAGGCCTTGTCCTTCTCCCCCCGTGAGCTGTAAGATTCGGCCAGCAGACCCCGCACTTCCAGGTCGGATGGGTTTTTCGTGAGCCATTTCTCCAGAGCCGCGGCGCCCCTGGCGGCCTGATCCATTGCGGTTTGCAGCTCAAACTCCTTTAAAGCGCTCCATCGGTTCAATGAAGGGTGCCCGGCCGCTTTTGACAGCCTTTTCAGGGCCTCCTTATGGAGACCAGCCTCTTGCAGGACATCGATTTCGCTGGCCAGGAACTCCAGCCGGTTGGGGTAGGTTTTCTGCAAACCGGCGTAGATCTCCGCGCACGGTTCATACTTGCCCTGTGCAATCAGTGCTTCGCTGAGCAACAGTCCGTACCACTCGTTGCCCTGGTCACGTTTCCAGGCGTTCCGGGCATACCCTTCGGCGGTTGCATAATCCTTTTTTTCGAGATGGTGCAAACCCAACTCATAAAACGGAGCGCCCGCTTCGGGCTTCAGTTCGATGCACTGCTGAAAATTGGCCACCGCCCGATCAGTCTCACCCAATGTCTTGTACCTTAACCCTTCCGCAAAGAGAAATTTATAGCGCTCTTCCGGCGTGGGGGGGTCCTGCCGGATCAGGTCAACCTGTGCCTGGAGCGGCAAGGTCAGTATAACACAAAGGGCTGCAAGGCCTATCTTTTTCCATTTAATCATCTGAACAATTATTTATCAACCCGTTGCTATTTGACCCCGGTATGACCGAATCCACCGGCACCCCGACCGGTATCCACCAGGGAGTCAACCGCTTCCCACTCGACGGTTTCGTGGCGCCCGATGATCATCTGGCAGATCCGCTCACCGTCCTCGATTACCACCTCTCCGGCCGAAAGGTTGATCAGGATGATGCCGATCTCGCCGCGGTAATCCGCATCGATGGTGCCGGGGGTGTTCAATACGGTGATCCCGCGTTTAAGGGCGAGACCGCTGCGTGGTCTTATCTGGGCTTCGTGGCCCCTGGGCAGCTCGATGAACAGCCCCGTGGGCACCAGGGCACGCTCCAGCGGCTTCAGGTGCAGGGGGGCATCCAGGTTCGCCCGGAGGTCCATTCCCGCCGATAATTCCGTGCTGTACGATGGCAGCTCGTGCTTCGACCGGTTGACAATTTTCACTTTCATATAACAGCTTACAAATAACGATTTACATATAACGGTTTACCAATGATTTAATTACTTGCTGAACCTGGCCTTGAGCCCTTTCAGCAGGGGGGTTAGCAGGGCTTTTTCGTTGTATCCGACGATGGCCACAAACGCGAAGAATAGGAAGGTGTTGATCGCCAGCCTGATCATCAGGATATCCGGCCTTAGGTGGTAGGAGACCAGAAACAGGCCCACGGCCAGGAGGGTCCAGAGGGTCATTCTCTTGATCTCGTACGGGATGGGGTAGACCCTGCGGCCCCATAACCAGGATATCAGCATCATCACCGAGTAGCAGGCGAGAGTGACCCAGGCCGATCCCATATAGCCTATTGCGGGAACCAGGGCCCAGTTGAGTGCGATGGTGACCAGTGCGCCTATGGAAGCCATTATGGCGGCATAGCGGGTTAGGTCGCGAACCTTATACCAGACCGAAAGGTTATAATAAATACCCAGGAACAAATTGGCCATCAAGACAATAGGCACAACGGCCAGCCCCTCCCAGAACTCAGTCTTGCGGAGAAGGATCACCTTGAAAAAGTCGATGTACAGGGTGGTCGCCAGGAAGACCAGGAGTCCGGTGATGACGAAATATTTCATCACCCGGGCGTAGGTTTCCGGGGCCTTCCGGTCGCCCGACACGGAGAAGAGGAATGGCTCGAAGGCGTACCGGAACATCTGGATAAAGAGGGTCATCATTACCGCGATC
Source organism: Bacteroidales bacterium (assembly GCA_046485255.1). Classification (GTDB taxonomy): domain Bacteria; phylum Bacteroidota; class Bacteroidia; order Bacteroidales; family UBA12481; genus UBA12481. The sequence continues at coordinate 2,455 of JAWOHI010000343.1, read as the reverse complement.
CGGTAGTTGGCCGAATAGATGCCCACCTGTCCCTGATCGCCGGTGATCATCTTGAGGAACACCTTGTCGCCCGCATCGTTGATGGCGCCGGCGAGGCCGACGATCACCAGCGGGGCGGAGTAGGCGAGAAGGCGGGCCATCAGGGCCCTGTCAAACACGAACCGCAGGCTCCTCATTTCGGGCAGCAATAGGATCAGCATCACGGCACTGGTGATCAGGTTGGCCAGGAAGACATACCCCACGCCCAGTTCCCGGTCGTAGAGCCAAGACGGAACAGTTGCTCCGCGGCTCACCATCCAGGGGAACAGGACCAGGAAGACCAGCACCAAGCCGATGTTTATCAATACATTGCAAATCTTGAGGATGGCAAACCGAAGGGCCTTTCCCTCCTGCCGGAGCTGCGCAAAGGGGATCATCGCAATGGAGTCGATCGCCACGATCCAGGCCATCCAGATGATGTAGTTCTGGTTATCCTCGTAATGAATGAACCCCGCAACCGGGTTAATGAACAGATAGACCAGGATGATCCATAGGAGGGCCATCAGGGTGACAAATCCAATCGTATGGCTGAACACCTTTTTCCGGTCCTCCCCCGTGCCGGCGAACCGGAAATAACCCGATTCCATACCGAACTCAATGACCACCAGCACGATCACCAGCCAGGCGTACAGCTCGCTGAGGATTCCATAGGGATCCTTTCCGAAGAGGCTGGTATAAAAGGTGGTCAGTACCAGGTAGTTGAGCACTCTGGGCAGAATGCTTCCCAGCCCGTAGATGACCGTTTGCCCGGCAAGTTTCTTAATCTCGTTCAATCAGCCCGATTGTTAATATGGGCCAAATTTAGTCACAAATCTACAGACTATCACTGAGCAGGTCATCCATTGACAGGCAGGGCATTCCGCCGAGGATCCGGTATCCGTTTTCGGTAACTGCCAGGGAGTCCTCCACCCGCACCCCGAATTTTCCGTAGAGGTACAATCCGGGCTCATTGGTGAAAGTCATTCCGGTGGTCATCACCTGCGGGTTGTTTCTCACGAAATAGGGAAACTCGTGTCCCTCCATCCCGATACCGTGTCCGAGTCGGTGTGTAAAATATTCATAATCTGCCCCGTAACCAGCTCTGGCCATCACTTTCCGCGCGGCCGCATCCACCTCCCCGCACACCGCTCCGTTCCGGATCACCGAATAGGCTGCCTGCTGGGCCTCCAGCACGGTGTTCCAAACCTTCCTGAGTTCGTCGGATGGCTTGCCGAAAACGGCCGTACGGGTCACGTCCGAGCGATAGCCCTTTACTGAGCAACCGCCATCGACAAGCACCACATCACCCTCGTGAAGGTCCCTCACCTGTTTGGTTCCGTGCGGGAAGGCCGCCGTGAACCCGAACATCGGTCCGCCTCCTCCGGAAGCCCCCAGCTCGGTGTGCGCCTGCCTGAAGATCTGGCCCAGTTCGCCGGTGGTCATCCCAGCCCGCAGTTGCGCAAATCCCTTCTTGTAAGCCAACTTGGTGATCCGGTTGGCTACGTCCATATAAAGGATTTCTTTATCCGTTTTTACCGCCCTGGTATTTTCGGTAACGGGGGCACCGTTAACCACCTGGAAGCCACCGGCCTGCCTCATCCCTTCGTTGACGAAGCTGCGTGCATTCGGGTCGATGCCGATCTTTCCGCCCTGGCGGCCTATCGACCTGAGGTAGTCTGCAAAAAGGTGATATGGGCTATCGTGCTCCGCCCAGGTCAGGATCTCCTTGCCAAACTGGATCACCTCCTCGGCGCGGTGTTTTTCAAAGTCGGGGCAGATCCAGACCGTATCCGCGTGGGGGCTGAGCAGGAATCCAAAGACCCGCTCGCTCGACCACCAGCTCAAGTTCGTGAAATAGCCCAGATTGACGCCACTCTCTACGAAGAGGGCATCGATGCCCATTTTGACCATCCATTCGCGCGCCTTCTCCTGGCGCATCAGGTAGTCATCCCGGGTGAGGTCGGGGAGCCCGGCCGTCAGGTCTTCCGCTAATGTTGCCCGTTCGGTTTCAGCCCCTCCTTCGGCTCCTGATGCCGTCATTCCGGCGGCCAGTCCGGCCGCTGCCAGGGCCGTTGTTTTAAGAAAATCGCGACGTGAGTTCATCATTGCTATTTTCCCGTTAAAGTAGCACTATTTTGAAGATTGATTCCGGCTGTCCGGCATCCCCCTCCTGTCCATTTAATGCGTACCTTTTTGCCCAAATTCCACCCGATGGACCGGTCCCGCGCGTTATTGACTATTCTCCTGATCCTGTTGCCCCTGGCTCTGTGGGGGCAGCAGGGAATCACCCTCAGGGGGCGTGTCTATAATTCGAAAACGGGAGATCCGGTACCCCAGGCGAGCATTTACGTCAACGAGACCCTCGTGGGAGGCGCGTCGGACGACCAGGGACTTTACGAGATCAAGCTCCCTGTAATCCCGGTGATGATCGTCTTTT
>JAWOHI010000018.1:0-3815 GCA_046485255.1 Bacteroidales bacterium | reverse complement strand
CGATCGTGAACAGCATATTGACCACGCCGATGGAGACGGTCTCTAGCAGCTGGCGGTTGAGGTCGGCCCCGACGGATTTGAAGATCGTGGAGGTGTAATTGAAGACCACGTTGATGCCGCTGAACTGCTGGAAGACGGCCAACCCGATCCCGATGATCACGGCCGGCCGCACCGCCTTGCTGAACACCTCACGGAACGGAACCCGGAGGGCGCCCTGGAGCGAATCCCGGATGCTGCCCAGGGTGAAGTCTGCAAAATCTTGATTTCCAATACGATTAAGAACTTTTCGGGCTCTTTCCGGCTGTCCGGCCTTGACGAGGAACCGGGGACTTTCGGGCAGGAGGAAGACGCCCGCGAAAAAGAGGACGGAGGGGATGCACCCGAACCCGAACATCCAGCGCCAGGCCTCGGGCCCGCTACCGGAGATGGAATAATTGACCAGGTTGGTGACCAGGATCCCGATGACGATGGTGAGCTGGTTGATGGCTACGTTCCGGCCCCTGACGTGGGCGGGCGACACTTCGGCGATGTAGAGCGGACTCAGGATCGAAGCCATGCCGACGCCGATGCCGGCCATAAACCGGAAGGAGATGAAAACGCCGAGCGTGGGCGACAGGGCCATGCCGATGGAGGAAAAGGCAAAGACCAAGGCGGCTACCAGGAGCCCGGGTTTCCGCCCAAACCGGTCGGAGAGGTTGCCGGCCACCAGGCACCCGACAATGCAGCCCAGCGCCAGTGAGCCGGTGAGGAAACCCTCCCACCAGGCCGTCAGGTGGAACTGCTCCCTCAGGAAGGGCAGGGCCCCGGAGATCACGGCAAAATCGAAACCAAAGAGATAGCCGCCGAGGGCCGAAATGAACGAGATGCCCAGGATGTAGGCGTGATTGAATTGACGGTGCGGTTGGTCGCGTAGTTGGGAATTCATCAGGATGATCATCAAAGACCCCCCTAAGGTAGCCTTTTCGCGAATTTATCCTGCAGGCTCCTGCCTTCCGCGGTCCGCAGTCCACGGTCTGCCGTCGTCCCTAGCCCTGCCGGCGAAGCTCCTGTAGGAGGAACTTCTTCTGCTTGAGCCCGACATAGCGGTTGATCTCCACCCCGTCGCGCAGCAGGACCAGCGTTGGGATGCTCCTGATCTTGAACCGCTTGGCCAGGTCCTGGTTGTGATCGACATTCACCTTGGCCACTTTGGCCTGATCTCCGGCCTCCTCCGCTACGTCGTTCAGGACGGGCGACATCATTTTGCAGGGGCCGCACCAGGCCGCCCAAAAATCAACCAGGACGAGACCCCGGGAGGTGGCCGCCTTGAAATTCTTGTTGCTAAGGTTGATGATCCGTTCGCTGGACTTTACCTCCGGCATCTTTTTCATTTTTCGCTGGCTGTATACGATGAAACCGATGAAGAGTACCACAAAGGCCAGGATGAGGATGGTTGCTGTTGACATAACTATAATTGAACGGTCAAAAGTATTAAATATCTAAATATATCGATATGATAATAACAAAAAGCCGCCGCATAAAGTTTAATGGATCCGCCCGACTGGGTGCCGTTGTCTTAAGTTGTTGCCGATTCTTGGGCAAAATGATTATTTTAACGGTCATGATGAACCTGACTCCGGAGAAGCTGCTCTTGATCGGATCGATTTTGATGTTTGCCAGTGTGTTGGCAGGCAAAACTTCTTACCGCACAGGTATTCCGATCCTGATCCTGTTCGTCGTGATCGGGATGCTCGCCGGGTCGGAGGGGATTGGCCGCATCCCGTTCAACAATGCCGGGGTGATGCAGTTCATCGGCATCATTGCCCTGAACGTGATCTTGTTCGCGGGGGGCCTTGAAACAGACTGGCGATCGGTTAAGCCGGTGGTCTGGCAGGGCTTTTCCCTGTCGACGCTCGGGGTCCTGCTGACAGCGGGGTCGTTAGGCCTGTTTGTTTGGGCGGTAACCGATTTCAGACTGCTGGAGGGGCTGCTGCTCGGGGCCATCGTGTCGTCGACCGACGCCGCGGCGGTTTTCTCCATCCTGCGTTCCAAAAGCATTGCGCTGAAGGGCAACCTGAGGCCGGTTCTGGAACTGGAGAGCGGGAGCAACGACCCGATGGCCTATCTGCTGACCATCGCGTTCACCGGGCTGATCGCCCAGCCCGATAAAAGCCTCTGGAGCATCATCCCGCTCTTTGCCCAGCAGATGTCGCTGGGGATTGCCCTCGGTTTTGGCTTTGGTTTCGCCGGTCAGTGGATCATCAATAGGATCAACCTGATGCACGAGGGCCTCTACCCGGTGCTGGCCATCACCTGGATGTACCTCACCTTTTCCGTAACCACCGCCCTGGGAGGCAACGGGTTCCTGGCCATTTATCTCTCAGCCATCTATCTGGGCAACAGGGAGTTGATCCATAAGAAGACCATCATCAAGATGTTTGACGGCCTCGCCTGGCTGATGCAGATCATCCTCTTCCTGGCACTCGGACTCCTGGTATTTCCCAGCAAGATCCTGCCGGTCATCGGGATAGGTTTGCTGATCGCGGTATTTCAGATCTTGATAGCCAGGCCGTTGAGCGTTTTGATCAGCCTGGCACCATTCCGGATGAGGACCCGGAAGCGATGGTTCATCTCCTGGGTGGGGCTGCGGGGGGCGGTCCCGATCGTGTTTGCCACCTATCCCTTGCTGGCCGGCATTCAAAAGGCCGATATGATCTTCAACATCGTCTTCTTTGTTTCGATCGCCTCGGTACTGATACAGGGCACTACGTTAACACCGGTAGCCAAATGGCTCCACGTGATCCTGCCGCAACGAGTGAAGGCCATCACCCCCACCGACCTGATCCTCAACCAAAACCCCCATTACCAGAAAATCGATCTCGACATCCCGGCGGGCTCCTCGGTGGTCGGGCGCAAGATCATCGACCTCAACCTGCCCGAGCAGGCCCTCATCATCCTGATCCAGCGTGGCGAGGAGTACCTGGCGCCCAACGGATCCACCATCCTCCAGGCGGGCGACAAGCTCACGATGGTCACCACCAACCGCGATGCCCTGGAGGGCGCCTGCCGGCTGCTGCAATAAGGGGACACTGCCAACAACCGGATAGCATCATGATTCCTGTTCAGCCGATAAAGGGTAAACCATCCCCCAGCACCCTATCCCTATTCATTCTTGACACAGCGAACGGAGAATCCGTACCTTCGGGTGATGAAGCTACGGGTCACGCCATCCCAACGGGTGTAGAAGCCCCGTGCCCAAGCGAGCAGCGTAACATTAAACTCCGAAGACGACCAAAAATCGGTGTAGATGCCCAGGCCTGTGAAGCCCCCACTGATGTCGCGGTCGCCTGCCGGAATGACGTTGAATCCACTGGAATTGTCCCCGCCTCCATTATTGTTCCAACCCGAAATTGACTTCAACTTCTTGCCAACTGTGCCGGTATTCCTCCAACCAGTATTACTCAGTTCAGACTCACTCATTCCCAAGTATTGCTCCAAAATCATCCACTCCGCATCACTTGGCAGATGCCATCCATCCGGACAGATTCCCCGAACACCACTGGGAACCGAATTGCTCTTTGATTCTCCATTCATTACGGCCGGCCAGTTATAGAGTACGCCATAATTTTTGAAATTCGGCTCTCCTTTGGCAGAACTCACACTGGTACCCTCATATCCACTTACATAATAGCACTTGGCCGTGTCAGAACCCACGTCTGAAGGGCATACCGCTGGCAGAAAAGCCAGGTTTTCCGCCATCCAGGTTTGCTCCCCTAATTCTACAACACCGTAATGCTTGCCATCAGGGTCGGTACACCTGGCAAATCGAACTTCAA
>JAWOHI010000246.1:0-6359 GCA_046485255.1 Bacteroidales bacterium | reverse complement strand
GGCCCGGGGGGAGTAGAAGAGATCCCGACTTTCGTCGGGATGACAGCAGCGCATTAAGGAAAGGGATCCCGACTTTCGTCGGGATGACAGCAGCGCATTAAGGAAAGGGATCCCGACTTTCGTCGGGATGACAGCGGCGCATTAAGGAAAGGGGTCCCGACTTTCGTCGGGATGACAATTGCCTAAATCGTAAATGGTAAATCGTAAATGGTAAATCGTCAATCCTCCTGGTTCCAGTCGGGCGGTTCCACTCCTAGCAAATGCCTGACAAAGAAGTCCATCCGCCGCCGGTCGCCGTAGTCGCCACCACCTGAGTGGCCCATTCCCGGAACCACCAAAAGGTCGAAATCTTTTCCGGCCTTGATCAGGGCATCGACCACTTGCATCGTGGAGGCGGGATCGACGTTTTTGTCCATCTCCCCGACGATCAGGAACAGCTTGCCTTTCAGGTTTTTGGCGTTGAAAACGTTGGATGATCTTTCGTAGGATTCATCCACCGGGTATCCCATCCACTGTTCGTTCCACCAGATCTTGTCCATCCGGTTGTCGTGGCAGCCGCAGGAGGAGACGGCCACATCGTAAAAATCGGGATGGAACAGCAGGGCACCGGTCGAACTTTGCCCGCCGGCCGATGTGCCGTAGATCCCGACCCGCGTGGTATCCATATAGGGATATTTCTCTGCTGCCGCCTTGATCCAGAGGACGCGGTCGGGGAAACCGGCATCGCCCACGTTTTTCCAGCACACGTCGTGGAAAGCCTTGCCGCGGTTGCTCGTACCCATTCCATCCATCTGGACCAGGATGAAGCCCAGCTCGGCATAGGGTTGAAGCCCCGTAGTGGGGGAGAAATTCTTGGGCACGAAAGAATCGTGCGGGCCGGCGTAGATGTATTCAATCACCGGGTACTTTTTGGCCGGGTCGAAATTCAGCGGCCTGACGATCATCCCCCAGATATCGGTTACCCCGTCGCGGCCCTTGGCCACGAACACTTCCGGCGCGCGCCAGCCGTCCTCCAGGAGCGGGCTGATGTCGGCCTTCTCCAGCTCAAGGACAACGGACCCGTCAGCCACTTTCCGCAGGACCGAGACCGGTGGGTCGGTGATCGTCGACCAGGTGTCGATGAACAGCGTATTATCGGGGCTCAGGTTAACCTGATGATTTCCATCGCCCTGGGTGAGTTTCACCAGTCCAGACCCGTCGAAATTGATGCGGTACAGGTGCTGTAGGTAGGGGTCGATTCCAGGCTCCTTGCCGCTCGCGGTGAAGAGGAGGAAGCGGCTGGCCTCATCCACGTGCAGGACGCTCCTGACCACCCATTCCCCCTTGGTTATCTGGTTGATGACCCGCCCCGACTGGCCGTCGAACCGGTACAGGTGGTTCCATCCGTCCCGTTCGGAGGCCCAGATGATCTCTTTTCCGTCATTGATGTCATAGCGGTATCTCTTGCCGCTGTAATGGATAAAGGTAGGACTGGTCTCCTCGATGATGGTCCGGATCGACCCGTCGGTGGCATTGAGTTCCAGAACACGGTAAACCTGGTGCCCCCGTTGGTTGTATTCGAAGGTGAAAGCCCGGCTATCTTTGGTCCAGCTAAAATTGCCGAGGCTGAACTGTCTGTTGAAGAGGAGATCATCGATATAAAACTGCTTTTTCTCCTCCACCAGCAGGAGGGTTGGAACCCGATGCGGCAGCTCGTCTCCGGGTTTGGTGTACTCCATTTCGCTGTATTTGGGCTGGACCTGATCGGCCGGTGAGGATTCGATATAGGTGATCATATGTTTCACGGCTGGCCGGAACTTGATGGCCACCAGCTTCTTGGAGTCGGGCGACCAATGCACGAAGGAGGAATAATAGAAGCCGGCCGTGCCGTCATTGCTCAGCTTGAAGCTGTTACGGCCGTCGCGGTCGCGTACCCAGACATTATGATCCTGGATGAAAGCCACCCTGGAGCTGTCAGGTGAGTAAACCGGCTGGCTCTCCTGCTCATCCCGGCTTTCACTCCAGTTGCGGCCACCCAGGGGCCGCCTGGCTGGTATCGCTTCCCCTTTGGTCAACTGGTTCCTCTTTGGATCATATTTCCAGGTAAATCCCTCGTGGTCAAAGGTTATGATCTTTAAATCATCAGAAAAGGAGATCCGCCTGAAAGGCAGTTCGTCCGCTTTCACTGCCTTCCCGGTGGCTTTTTCCAGTTGGGCCGACAGTTTGACCGGATCAAAAGGCTGGCTCTTAAGGCCGTTATTTCCATTGACCAGGACGTATTCATTGCCTTTTTCCGTTCGGACCTGATACCAGAAGTGGTTGGTTTTCCCGACCCATTCGGGCCTGATGGGGCCGTGGAGCATCTTGTCCGCGAATTTCCGGTTGACCTCCCGGGCTTGCTTGTAATCGTCACGGGTCATTTGGGCCTGGAGGCCTACCCCGGCAACCAGCAGGATGATACACAATAGGTTATGACGGAAGATGAGAAGATTTTGCTTCATTTTACTCCTTGTATGATTGGAATGGCAATATATTCGTAATAATCGTCTAAACTAATGCCCGTAACCGTATCACAGGTTTTTTGTAGTCATAATCTCATCTGCCAGTGTTGGATTGCCGGTCTCGAAACCTTTTTTGAACCACCTCATTCGCTGGGCGGATGATCCGTGCGTGAACGCATCCGGAACTACGTGTCCCTGGGTCTTTTTTTGGATCCGGTCGTCTCCGATCTGGGACGCCGCGTTCAATGCTTCCTCGAGGTCGCCTTTCTCCATCAGTTCAGTAGCCTTGTCCGCATAGTGTGCCCAGAGTCCGGCGTAGAAGTCGGCTTGCAGTTCCAGCCTGACGGAGAGCTGGTTAGCCTCCTTCTGACTAACCTGGGACATCTGGCTGTGCACCTGCTCGAGTGTTCCCAGCAGGTTTTGCACGTGGTGTCCCACCTCGTGGGCGATCACGTAGGCTTGTGCAAAGTCGCCCGATGCGCCGAACCGGTCGGTTAGGTCCTGGAAGAAGCTCAGGTCGAGATAGACTTTTTGGTCGCCCGAGCAGTAAAACGGGCCGGTGGCCGCCTGTGCGAACCCGCAGGCCGATTGGACGGCTCCGGTGAACAGGACAAGATTCGGTTTCTGGTAGGTCAGTCCCGAATTGCTGAAGATTGCCGTCCAGACATCCTCCGTGCTGCCCAGGACTGCCGATGCCATATCGGCCAAAAGGTCCTCCTCTGGGGTGGTTTGGACGTTTTCAGTCTGATATTGGCTGGGATCCTGGATGGAGCTCAGGATTTCTCCCGGGTCCCTACCCAGCAGAAGATATACGATCACAGCGATAATGGTGATTCCGCCACCTGCGATGGTGGCTGACCGGCCTCTGCCGCGACGATCCTCAACCTGGGAGCTTCGTCGCAAATTTTGCCATTTCATTTTGAATTTTCTTTTCCGATTGGTTCAAATCATTGTCAGGCTTCGTAAAGCATCTCGAATCCGTAGAGGGCGGCCAGGGTCTCCACCTCCCGCTTCAGGTCGCCGAAGAAAGTTACGCGGTGCCAACCCCATAAATCCCATTCATTCAAGAGCTTATACACATCGCCTTTCACTTCGACGGCCAGCTTGCTGCGACAGGCCATATCCTCGTCGACGTTTTCCACGGTGACTCCCTGGTGGAATATCACCTGTTTCTTGTGGTGGTCAAATTCGATGGTGGTGGTCATCTGGCCGAGGGGCATCAGTGACCGGATGGCTGCTCCTTTGCGGTCTTCGGAGTGGTCGCGGATATGGAACGGATTGTAGGGGCCTGATGGGCCGTACACTTTGGATGGGGCGACGCAATGGGCGTAGATGATCTGGTTTTTGGCGGTATCGATCACCGGATCGGAGATAAAGCCGGGCCGGCCGGTTTGGTAAGTCATCACCAGCTTGGTGAAGGTGGAGCGCTGGTCGGCTTCGCAGGCGCCCACGAACCCCTGGTCGTCGAGCTCCATAAACCCGATGCAGGGATAGGCGCACACCATCTGTCCGCTGTAGATCCCACCCAGGCAATTAACCGTAATGGCTTGAGCATTATGGTCTTCCATAACGCCGGCCATTGCCAGGTACATCGCGGCCGATTTCCTGATCTCTTCGAGGTTGGGTTCGATCACCGCGGCTGAGCGCTTGATCCACTCATCTGCCTGGGCCTTGAACTCCTTTTCGGGCACGGCTTCATAGCGCTTGTTGATCTCCTGGAAATCAACACCTTTGACCTGGATCCCATAGGTTTCCTGAAGGACGGGATCGGGATTGGCGCCCACCACCAGCATTGTTGAGTTGGCGATCATCTTCATTGTAACCAGGTAGCTGACTGCCTTCAGCACATCGTTAAAATCCGAAGAAGATACCGGGATGACAGGCAAATTTCGGCGGCGCGCCCAGGCGTAAGCGGTGAGGAACTCACCCGAGCCGGCATAGAGGTGGTCCACCATTATCATCGGTTTGCCGCTCTGGGCAAGGGTTTCCGAAAGGTTGCCCCACAGGCACCCAACCAGGAAATAGAGATAGCCGTCCACATTCGGATCCTCGTCGATGATCCGCTGGGCCTCTTCGGCCGATCCGATCATCGTATTCATAAACCGGAATTCGGCATCCGGGCAGCCTGCAAGCAGTTTTTGCTTGTAGTCGGCTATCTTGAGGTCGAAGTCATAGCCGATATTCGGCCAGATTGGCCCGGCCGGGTCGGGGAAGGCAAAGATCGTCTTGATGACCGGCTTGACCTTCGGCTTGCGGAGGAGGGGCATCGGGTAGTAATTCAGGGCGTGGCCCAGGGCCGGGAGGGCTGTCAGGCCTGCCGCGCACAGGGCGCAACGGTTGATGAAATTTCTGCGTTCCATAGGTTTCGTTCGATTATTAATTAAACCGGCTTTTCTGCTTCATCAGGGCTTCGATCTCGGCGATCTCCTTGGGTACGCCGGCGGAGAGGATCTCGTTGCCGGTGGGGGTGATGAGGACGTCATCCTCGATGCGGACGCCGATATGAATGTATTTCTTGTACACAGGCATCACCTTTTTCACGAATGCCGCCCACTCGTCGGCCGGGATCCTGGGATTCCGGGGTGTCTCTTCCGACAGGTACCCTTCCGGGAAGTAGAGTCCCGGTTCCATCGTGTAGATCATTCCGGGAGTTAGTATTTCGGGATTGTCGCGATCTGCCGGGGCCGACACGTCGTGCACCTGAAGTCCGATATGGTGGCCCCAGCCGTGCATCATCCAGATGGTTTTCTGCCAGGCCTGGGTTGTGTCGGTAAGAAGTCCGAGGTTGAGGAGCCCCTTGTTGAGTTCTCGCGGAACGATTTCGTAGGCCTGGGTGATCCGGTTGCCGGGCTTCATTACCTTGATGGCCTCTTTCTGGGCGTTGAGAACCACTTCGTAGATCTCGCGCTGCTCTTTCGTGAACTTGCCCGATACCGGGAAGGCGCGCGTGATGTCGGCGGTGTAGTATTCAAACTTGGCGCCTACGTCGAACACCATCATATCGCCCGGCTGGGTGGTCCTGTCGTTGCGGCCGTAATGCACTTCGGTGGAGTTGGGGCCGGAGGCGGCGTGAATGCCGAACCTGAGTCCGTTGGAGCCGCCTTTCTTGAACATATAGTCGAGGATCAGCTCAAAATCCTTCTCGCTCATTCCGGGCTCGGATGCCTTCATCAGCTCGACCAGCCCATCGGCCGTGATCTTCACTGCCTTGCGGATCAGTTCGATCTCGTGGCCGTCCTTGATCGGCCTCAGGGCGTGGATCAGAGGGGTCACATTCCGGATGTGGTTCAGGCGGCTAAGGCTCGTGCCGGCTTTTTCCAACAGGCGGAACTGGGCCGGGTCCATCCAGAGGATGGTGGCCGATCCGACGATCCCGGGCAGCTCCCTGGACAGGTCGTCGAGTGTCTTGCCACCATCCCCTTCCTGGGGTGCCTGGTAGCGGCCCCGGCGGGCGGGCTGGTAGACGGTCGAATTCCCGCTCTTCCCGTCGATGAGCAACACAGCATCAATGGTCCGCAATCCGGTGAGGTAGAAGAAGTTATGATTATCTCCGGTGGTTGATACATAGTCCTGGCCTCCATTATTGGCCAGGAGTACCGTGCCTTCTCCGGTTTTTTCAAGAAGCTTCGCCCGGCGAACCGAATACACATCCGCTTCCTGGGCATAAATAGAAGAAAATGAGATGATCAGAACCGCCACAAAGGCCAACGGCTTGATTTTGATTCGGAAAGGCATAGGAGTGAGTGTTAAGAAAAAAGACTAAAAACTAAAGATAGGGGTTTGGGGGAATAATGATGCTGCCAAAGGACAGAAAAAGGGCACGGGGGTGAGGTGGGTGTGAGTGTGGGTGTGAGTGTGGGTGTGGGTGAGGTGGGTGTG